>NZ_JAAGPG010000245.1:0-12010 GCF_017104665.1 Burkholderia sp. Se-20378
TGAGCTGCGCATACGCGTCGACGACGGTGCCGCGCGCCACCTGCAGCGACGTGGCGAGCAGCCGTGTGGACGGCAGCGTGTCACCGGGCCGGACGTCGCCGCGCCGCACGGCTTCGCGCAGCGCCTGCGCGAGCTGGCGGCTCAGGTCGCCGGCCGCGCGATCGAGCGCGCCGAGCGACGGGATGTCGACGTTCCGGGCCGTTCTTGCCATGATTCTGGTCTGCTGAAAATGTTTCAAACCGGCTCTACAGCATAAACCAGTTTGGCGCCACAATCGGCACATGACGGGCCAGCGCCTGATCCATTCCAACCCCCGCATGACCGTGGAGCCGACATGTACGTCCCCGCCGATTTCAACGAACCCAACCCCGACGCGGTGCGCGAGCTGATCGTGCAGCATCCGTTCGGCAGCCTGATCACGCACGGCAAGAGCGGGCTCGACGCGAACCACATCCCGTTCGAGCTGCTGCCGAGCGACGGCGGGCTCGGCGAACTGCATGCGCACGTGTCACGCGCGAATCCGGTCTGGCAGGACGTCGCGAACGGCGACGAGGTGCTCGTGATCTTCCGCGCGGGCGACGCGTACATTTCGCCGACCTGGTATCCGAGCAAGCATGAGGCGCACCGGCAGGTGCCGACGTGGAACTACGTGGTCGTGCATGCGCATGGCCGCATCACGGTGCGCGACGACGAGAAGTTCGTGCGCGGCGTGGTCGCCCGGCTGACGCGCACGCACGAGGCGTCGCAGCCGGTGCCGTGGAAGATGGGCGACGCGCCGACGGATTATCTCGACGCGATGCTGCAGGCGATCGTCGGGCTGCAGATCGAGATCACGCGGCTCGTCGGCAAGCGCAAGCTCGGGCAGAACAAGGACGTGGCCGATATCCGCGGCGCGGGCGACGCGCTGGTCGCGAACGGCAACCTCGCGATCGGGGAAGCGATGATCGCGGCGGCCGACGCGAAGCGCGGGTGAGTGCACCCGATACGCGGGCATGCGCGGGCAACCGCGACGCCCGCGCGCCGGCCCGTTACTGCGTGCGCGTCGTGCCCTTCGCACCTTCAGCGGCCTGCGCGAGCGCACCGCGGATCGCGGCCTCGGTCTTGTCGTACTCGCCTTCCCCATAGCGCGTATAGACGACCTTCCCGTTCGCGTCGATCAGGTACAGCGCGGGCCAGTACTGGTTGCCGTACGCGCGCCACGTGTCGTAGCGGTTGTCCTGCGCGACCGGATACTTGATGCCGAAGCGCTTGATCGCGTCGGCGACGTTGCCCGCATCGCGCTCGAACGGATACTCGGGCGTATGCACGCCGACCACGACGAGCCCCTGGTCGCGATACTTCCGGTCCCACTCCTTCACATACGGAATCGTATGAATGCAGTTGATGCACGAGTACGTCCAGAAATCGACGAGCACGACCTTGCCGCGCAACTGGCCGAGCGTCAGCGGCGCGCTGTTGTGCCAGCGGTCGATGCTGGTGAAGTCGGGCGCCGCCGTACCGGCCTGCGAGGCCGGCATGCCCGCGTCGTCGCGGGTGCCCGCAAAGGCGGCGAGCCCGGCCGTGGCGGCGAGGGCGAAGACGAGGGCGGCAATCTTGAGTCGGGGCAGCATGGCGTTCTCCTGAGCGGGAGGCCGCCGCTCGGGGGCGGCGGCCAGACGGGTTTCGACAGGCCCCATTAGGCGGCGCCGACGTATCTGCGATGTGTCCGGCAAGCCACGTGTGTGCAATGTTGTGTGTCGTCACGGCGGCGCGATACATTGGGATACAAACGCATGCCCGCCGTGCGGTATAAAAGCGGACATCGCCTGCCCGAATACCTCGACACCGACAACGACTCATGGACAAGATCGACCACGTGCTGATCGTCGACGACGATCGCGCTATCCGCGAACTGATCGCGGATTATCTGGAGAAGAACGGCATGCGCGTCTCGCTGGCCGCGAACGGCCGCGAGATGCGCAACGTGCTGGAGGACGGCGCGCCCGACCTGATCGTGCTCGACCTGATGATGCCGGGCGAGGACGGCCTCACGCTGTGCCGCGACCTGCGCGCCGGCAAGTTCCGCACGGTGCCGGTGCTGATGCTGACCGCACGCGGCGAGGAAACCGACCGCATCATCGGCCTCGAGATGGGCGCCGACGATTACCTGGCCAAACCGTTCGCGGTGCGCGAACTGCTCGCGCGGATCCGCTCGGTGCTGCGCCGCGCGCGCATGCTGCCGCCCGGCATGCAGGTGACGGAAACCGCGGAGATGCTCGCGTTCGGCGAATGGCGGCTCGACACGACCGGGCGCCACCTGCTCGATGCCGAAGGCACGCTGGTCGCGCTGAGCGGCGCCGAATACCGGCTGCTGCGCGTGTTCCTCGACAACCCGCAGCGCGTGTTGACGCGCGACCAGTTGCTCAATCTCACGCAGGGCCGGCAGTCCGATCCCTTCGACCGGTCGATCGACCTGCTCGTGAGCCGGCTGCGCCAGCGTCTGCGCGACGGTGCGCGCGAACCGCGCTACATCAAGACGCTGCGCAACGAGGGCTATGTGTTCTCGTCGGCCGTGACCGCCGTCGACGGTACACCATGAGCGCGCGCATGCCGTGGCACTGGCCGCGCTCGCTGTTCGCGCGGCTCGCGCTGATCCTGTGCGTGGGCCTCGCGCTCGCGCAGACGCTGTCGTTCTGGCTCACCGTGACCGAGCGCGACCAGGCGACCACCAACCTGATGATGGGCTACATCGAGCGCGAGGTCGCGAGCTCGGTCGCGCTGCTCGACCACCTGCCGCCGGCCGAGCGGGCCGCGTGGCTGCCGCGCCTCGCGCGGCGCAGCTATGCGTTCATCCTCGGGCCCGGCGAGACCGGCACGCCGCCGGAAGCGCGGCTGTCGGCGCGCGTCGAGCGGTCGATTTCCGACGGCATCGGCGGCGACTACCCGCTGACCGCGAACGCGATCCCCGGCGACCGCGAACACCTGCAGGTGCATTTGCGCCTGACCGACGGGTCGCCGCTGACGATCGACATTCATCCGATGTCGACGGTGCCGCTGTCGGGCTGGCTGCCGGTCGTGCTCGTGCTGCAGCTTGCGGTGCTGGCCGCATGCTGCTGGCTCGCGGTGCGACTCGCGACGCGGCCGCTCAAGCAGCTCGCGCAGGCCGCCGATGCACTCGGCCCCGACCTGAAGGGCGAGCGGCTGAACGAGGGCGGGCCGTCGGAAGTCGCGCGCGCCGCCCGGGCGTTCAACGCGATGCAGGATCGCATCGCGCAATACATGGCCGAGCGCATGCAGATCCTCGCATCGATTTCGCACGACCTGCAGACGCCGATCACGCGGATGCGCTTGCGCGCCGACATGATGGACGACGACGCGCAGGGCGCGAAGCTGCGCCAGGATCTGCTCGAGATGGAGCATCTGGTGAAGGAGGGCGTCGCGTACGCGCGGACGCTGCACGGCACCGAGGAGGCCGCACGCCGCATCGATCTCGATGCGCTGCTCGACAGCATCGTGTGCGACTACACCGATGCGGGACAGGACGTTGCGCTGCACAGCCGCGCGCCGCTCGCGCTCGTCACGCGGCCGAAGGCGCTGCGGCGCATCGTCGGCAACCTCGTCGACAACGCGCTGAAATTCGCGGGTGCGGCCGAGATCGACGTGCATGCCGCGCCGGACGGCGGCGCGGTGATCGCCGTGCTCGACCGCGGGCCCGGCATTCCGGACGATCAGCTCGACGCGGTGTTCGAGCCGTTCCGGCGCGTGGAGACGTCGCGCAACCGCGAGACGGGCGGCACGGGGCTCGGCCTCGCGATCGCGCGGCAGCTCGCGCTCGCAATGGGCGGCACGCTCACGCTGAAGAACCGGACGGACGGTGGCGGGCTCGAGGCGCGGCTCACGCTGCGGAGTGCGGGGTGATGTGATGCGGTGCGTGAGCGGCGCGGTTTCTGGTTGGTGCTGAAACCGACGCTGACGTTGAGGCTGCGGCGTGCAACGTCACACGCGTTGCAGATGCGCGTCGACGAGCGGTGCGAGCGTCTCCGCATGCACGGCCGCGAGATCGTGCCGGCCGCCATGGAGGACATGCAGCCGCGCATCGGGCAGCCGTTCGAGCAGGCGCCGGCCGGCCGCGATGGGGCTGATCGGATCGTTGTCGCCCCACAGCAGGAGTGTCGGCTGCGCGATGCGGCCGATATCCCGCGACAGATCCGCCCGGAACGTCAGGAACCAGTCGGGAAGCTGCGGGTTGGCTTCCGCGAAACCGGTGCGCCAGTCCTGCGCACCGAGCCCGGCCATGTCGAGTCCGCCGGACGTGACCGTCAGCACGAGGTGCGTGATCAGTTCGGGCTTGTCGAGCGCGGCGCGCATCGCGATCACGCCCCCCATCGATTGCGCGATCACGGCGGTCGGCCGGTCGATCGTTTCCAGAACATGACGCACGAGACTGTCGAAATCGTCGACGGCCGGATCGCGCGGTGTGTCGCCGAAGCCCGGATAGCCGACGATCCGGCGCTCGGCCGGATGCTTCAGCAGATTGGCCAGCGGTTGCCAGAAGGCGGTGCTGCCCGATGCGCCGGGCAGGAAGAGCAGTTGCGACGGAGCGGGCATGGCGGTGCGGTTTTCCGGTGAATGAAGTGAAGCGGAAGGGTGAGCGGGGTGAGCCGCGCGCGTCAGCACCGGCCGGTGCGCAATGCGACGGTCCAGTCGTCGCGCCCGCGCGATGCGGCGGTGGCGGCCGCCGTGTGCCAGTCGTATTCGACCGCATGGAATTCGACGTTCCAGCCGGCCGTCGTGCGCGACACCATCGCGTAGCGCGCATGCGGCGAGCCCGTCTCGATGCGATGCGGATGCGGCAGGTCGTCCGTGTACGCCTGCAGCCCGACGCTGCCCGGGTTGACGATCAGCCGGCCGTCGTCGAGCCTGGCCGTCCGCGGGATATGCGTGTGGCCGCACAGGATCAGCGACGCCGGTTCGTCGCCCGCGCGCTGTGCGATCTCATCGGGCGTGGCCGCGCGGCAGCCGTCGGGCGTAACCGTTTCGAGGAAATAGACGAGGTCGCTGTCGGGCGTGCCGTGCACCATCAGCACGTCGTCGCCGAGCGTCATGCGTTCGGGCAGCGCGGCGATCCAGTCGAGATGATCGGCGTGCAGCGTGTCGTGCGCCCAGCGATCCGACAGCCGCATCGACTCGCGGTCGCCGGTGAGCAGTTGCCGTTCGTGATTGCCCTTGATGGTCGGCAGGTCGAGCGCGATCAGGCGGTCGGCCGTTTCGGGCGGATGGAGCGCGCCGGACAGGATGTCGCCGAGATTGACGATCACGTCGGCGCCGCGGCGGCGGACGTCGTCGAGCACCGCGTCGAGTGCGGCGAGGTTGCCGTGGATGTCGGACAGCGCGGCGATTTTCATGGCGGATCGTCGAGAAAGGGAACGGCGATTGTCGCCAATTCGGCGCAGGCCGTCCAACGGCGTGCGTAGGCGAAGAAGCTGTGAGCGGTGGTACGTGAAGCCGCGGGTCGCGCGTCAGTCGGTCGCGAGGCGCGCGTACATCGCGAAATCGCCCGGCGTGCCGCGCACCATCTTGTAGGCGCGCAACAGCCCTTCATAGCGGTAGCCGCACTTCTGCAGCACGCGCGCGGAGCCTTCGTTGCTGGTCAGCACGACGGCCTGCATGCGCACGAAGCCCTCGGCGAACGCCCACTCGGTGACGGCCTTGCACAGCGCGCTCGCGATCCCGCGCCCCCAGTGCGACGGCGCGAGATCGTATGCGATCTCCGCCGAGCGGTTCACGGTCGATACCGTATGCAGGCCGATCGTTCCGGCAAGCGCGCCCGATGCGTCGTCGATCACGGCGAGCCGCCGGACCGAGTCGGGGGTCGTCGATTCGATGGTGTCGAACAACGGCAGCAGATCGTCGGGCGAGCGCAGGTTCCAGCTCGTATGGCGGAAGACGTCGGGGTTCGTCAGGTACGCGTACCACGCGTCGAGGTCGGCGCGTTCGATCTGGCGGAGTGACAGGCCGGCAAAGCCGGAGGAGGGCGGTGCAGCGATTTTCATCGGAATCCGCTCCTATGCGGCATGACGCCGGTACAGCGCCAGCGACCCGGCGAGCGCGAGCAGCATCGCGCCGCAGGTGCGTTCGAGCCACAGCGCCCCCGCGCGCTTCAGCAGCCGCACCGCGCGCGCGCCGAGCAGCGCGTAGCCGAACATCACGACCCCGTCGAGCAGCGCGAACGTGACCGCGAGCGCGACGTATTGCGGCGCGAGCGGCGCGGACGGATCGAGGAACTGCGGCAGGAAGGCGGAGAAGAACAGATAGCCCTTCGGGTTCGTCACCGCCGTGAGGAAACTCTTCGCGAAGATCGACGCGTTGTGCCCGGAAGACGCAGCGCCACCATCCGCGACGGCGACGTCGAGCGCCCCCTTCGACATCAGCAGCCGGATCCCGACGTACGCGAGATACGCGGCGCCGAGCCACTTCACCACCGAGAACCAGAACGCCGACGCCATCAGCAGCGCGCCGAGGCCCAGCGCGACCGCGACGATCAGCACGAAGTCGGACAGCATCGCGCCCGCGAAGCCGTAGGCTGCACGGCGCACGCCGTAGCGCGAGCCATTGGTCAGCGCGAGCAGCACGGTCGGGCCGGGTGTCGCGATACCGACGAACGCAACGGCGGCGAAGATCAGCAGGGTCGTTTCATGCATGAAGGCACTCCCGATGGATGGTGCGCGTTCGATTATCGGTTGCGCCCGCCCGGGCTGTACAGGAGCGACGCGCTGCGCACAGGGCGGTCCGCTCGACTATCTCAATTTTGGCAAGAAACTGTTTTCATTATTCCGCTTTCGATCGGAACCGGTTCCATCTACCATGGCGGCCGCAGTGGGCATGCCCGCCGCGTCGTCGCGCGCGGACGCGGCCGGCCTCGCCCCGCCGGCCGATCTCGCCGCCCGCGCGCTACTCGCAACTGACAGCCAGAACAACGGGTTCACCGCCCGGAGACACGACAATCATGAACAAGCAACTGATCGCAGCCCCGCTGCTGCTCTCGCTCGCGGGCATCGCCGCCGCGCAAAGCTCCGTCACGCTGTACGGCATCGTCGATGCTGGCGTCACCTATCGCAGCAACGAACGGGTCGGCTCCGCGGGCGCGTACACCGGCCATTCGAGCGTCGGGCTCACGACCGGCAACCTGTCCGGCAGCCGCTGGGGCATCAAGGGTTCCGAGGATCTCGGCGGCGGGATGCGCGCGCTGTTCGTCCTCGAGAACGGCTTCGACATCACGAACGGCACGTCGGGGCAGGGCGGCCGCCAGTTCGGCCGCCAGGCGTTCGTCGGCCTCGGCAGCGACCGCTACGGCACGGTCACGCTCGGCCGCCAGTACACGTCGCTCGACGATTTCGTGAGCCCGGTCGGCCCGTCGTCGTACATCGGCGGCTTCGGCGCACACCCGGGCGACATCGACGACCTCGACCAGACCGCGCGTGTCGACAGCTCGATCAAGTACACGAGCGCCAACTACTCGGGCTTCACGTTCGGCGCGCTGTACGGCTTCGGCAGCCAGCCGGGCAGCATGAAGCAGCGCAACACGTGGAGCGTCGGCGCGGCGTATGCGGCGGGCCCGCTGCGCGTCGGCGTCGGCTACGAGCGGTCGGACAACAGCAAGACGGGCGCGACGGACCCGACGGCCGGCAAGTGGCAGAGCACCGACGACGGGCTGTTCAACTCGTCGATCAACGAAGGCTATGCGAGCGCGCAATCGCAGCAGATCATCGCGACGGGCGCGACCTACGACTTCGGTTCGGCCGTCGTCGGCGTGAACTACAGCAACGTGCAGTACCGCAGCGGCGGCCAGTCGCTGTTCACGGGCCACGCGACGTTCAACGTCGCGGGCGTGTTCACGCGCTGGAACGTGCGCCCGCAGACGCAACTGTTCGCGGGCTACAGCTACACGCGCGGCAGCGATGTCGACGGCGTGGACGACCGCGCGCAGTATCACAACGTCACGCTCGGCGCCGTCTACGACCTGTCGAAGCGCACCAGCGTGTACCTGCTCGGCGCGTACCAGCACGCATCGGGCATGACGCTCGACGCGCTCGGCCGGCCGGTGGCCGCAACCGCGTCCGTCTCGGACAAGGCGAACGGCCACTCGTCCGATTCGCGCTCGCAGGCCATCGTCAGCCTCGGCCTGCGCCAGAAGTTCTGACGCATCGCGATCGTTGCGGACGCAACGTTGCCCGCAGCCGATGCCGGCAACGTTGCACCCATGCTCCTATACTGTCGCCTCCTTTCCTGGAGGAGACGACATGACCCGAACGCATTCCGCGAGCTGTCTGTGCGGAACCGTCACCGTGAGGCTGCGCGGCGAGCCGGCGGCGCGCGCGAACTGCCATTGCGCGACCTGCCGCGATTTCTACGGCACGCCGGTGCTGTCGGCGACTGCGTGGCCACCCGAGCAGGTGGCCGTCGAAGGCGCTAGCGCGACGTTCCCGCATCCGGCGAAGTCGATGTCGCGCACGTACTGCGCGTCGTGCGGCGAGATCGTGTTCGGCACCAACCGGCTCGGCATGCGCGTCGTGCCGAACAGCCTGGCCGCGCGTGCGCGCGGCGGGCAGTTGCCCGGCGACCTGCAGCCGACGATGCACCTGTTCTACCGGCACCGCGTGATCGATGTCGTCGACGCGCTGCCGAAATTCCTCGACGGCTGGGACGGCCCGACGCTCGACGACGCGAGCTGAACGATCGCCGTCGCGTGCCGGCATGGCCGGCGCGCGGTCGTTTGGTGTTCTCCGCCGTATCCCGCTTTCCCCTCCCTTCCTCCCTTTTTCCCGCCGCATGCCGCTGCGCTGAATCGCACGACGCGATTACGCCGGATATTATTTTTTCTCTTTCATTTCAATTTCGATTTGTAATCATCGAGCCCATTTTCGGGTAATGAAAAAGGCAATGCGGGCATTTCAGAAAAAATGACGCATCCGCATTGAGCGACCCGGAAGAAAATGCCGGGGAATAAGCACCGTAGTCGTGCGGCCGGCAAGCCGTTGCGGCGCGGTGAGCGGGTTTGACCATCGTTGACGGAAAAGCGCCGGACGGCAAAAAGAACGGAGTGAATAATTCGTGATGACGGCGAATGCGCTTTAGCCGGAATCACCAATATTTCATGTGCCGCGATTTACAGTGTCGACAATTGAACGTTCGGGAGCATTATTCATGTCAATGAAACAAATTCGGGCGGCGTTGCTGGGAATGTGCATGGCAATGCTGGCGCCGGCGAGTCACGCGCAGGTGCAATACTCGACCGACTGGCTCGCGAACACGTACGGCACGCTGGCCCAGCACGTGGGCAATGCGGCGCGCTCGATGTGGGTCGCGCCCGAGGGCGTGATCTACACGTCGTCGCGCTGGGACGAGAACGCGGGCGGCGTCGCGCTCTACCAGAACGGCCAGCCGATGGGCACGATCGGCATCCACGACGAATTCCAGGGCGGCGCGATTACCGGCAACGCGACGTCGATCTTCGTCGCGCTCGGCTACAACCGCAACTTCGGCAGCGGCTCGGTGGGCCGCTACAACCGCAGCACGAACCAGCGCGACCTGCGCATCCCGGTCAGCACGTGGACGGGCCTCCCGAACCCGGACGTGATCACCGGCCTCGCGACGGCCGGCAACCTGCTGTACGCAAGCGATTTCTACGGCAACCGTGTGCGCGTCTATACGACCGACGGTGTCTTGCAGCGCGACATCGGCGTGACCGGGCCCGGCGCGCTGGCGCTCGACGCGGCCGGCAATTTGTGGGTCGCGCGCATGAGCGCGGGCGTGGTCGTGCAGTACAGCGCCACCGGCACGCTGATGAACACGATCCAGATGGCGGCCGGCGCGCGGCCGTCGGCGCTGTATTTCGACGCGTCGACGGGGCAGTTGCTGGTGGGCGACCAGGGCCCGGACATGAACATCAAGATCTACAGCCTCGCCGGGTTGCCGCAGCAGATCGGCACGTTCGGCGTGCAGGGCGGCTATCTCGACACGACCTCGGGCATCAAGGGGCAGGTCGGCGACAAGCGCTTCACGCGCGTGGTCGGCATCGGCAAGGATTCGGGCGGCAACCTGTACGTGCTCAACAACGCGTGGGGCGGCGGCTGGGATCTCGGGCGCAACGGCAGCACCGACCTGCATTCGTACAGCCCGACGGGCGCGCTGCAATGGAAGCTGCAGGCGCTGAACTTCGAGGCGATCGCCGCGCCCGACCCCTCGACCGACGGCGCGTTCTTCTACAGCGGCAACAACGTGTACACAGGCTCGGCGGGCGGCACGTTCGTCGCGAACACGGTCGACCCGTTCACCTATCCGAAGGACCCGCGCCTCGACATGAACGACTACCAGCGCGGCCAGCACTTCGGCCAGCTCGTGACGGTCGGCGGCAACCGGATTCTCGTCGCGTCGGGCCAGAACCCCGGCAATTTCAATTTCTATTACTTCACGCCGGCGACCGGCTATATCGCGAATCCGGCCGGCTCGCTGCCGGGCAAGCCGTTCAACACGTCGCTGCAGGTCACGACCGGTTTCGACATCGACGGCAACGGCGACGTGTGGGCCGGGCTGAACGGTTCCAACGTGATTACCCGCTACCCGATGACGGGCTTCGATGCGACCGGCAAGCCGTCATGGGGCAAGCCGGTGACGACGCCCGTGCCGAGCACCGTGGCGCCGACGACGCGCATCCTCTACCAGGCGGACAGCGACACGATGATCCTCGCGCAGGGCCTCGCGAACAACTGGGACTGGACCGCGATGAACGGGCACATCGAGGTCTATCACGGCTGGAAGAACGGCAACACGACCGCGCCGAACCCGGTGATCAACCTGACCAGCGCGAACCCGAAATCGATCGCGGCGGCCGGCCACTACCTGTTCGTCGGCTACGTGCACACCGTGCCCAACGTCGACGTGTTCGATCTCAACACGGGCGCGCTCGTGACGACGCTGACCAACTCGAACACGTCGGCGATGGACGTCGGCAACGACGTCGACTCGATGTACGGGATCCGCGCGTACCTGCGCTCGACCGGCGAATACGTGATCACGAAGGACAATTACAACGGCACCAGCATGATCGTGTATCGCTGGCATCCGTGAACGCGCAGGCAGTGCGGGTAGCGCAAGCCGTGCGGGCCGGATGGCCTGCACGGCGTTCGCATCACGGCGCGCCGAGCACGCGCCCGTTCACGCTGAGCCCGTACATCGAATCGGGCGAATCGTGGAATTTCGCGCGCGTGTCCTGCACCGAGCCCGTGAAGCGCGGGTCCTGCGGACGTTCGTGGCTGTCCATGAAGGTCGCGACGTCCCACGCCTCCTGATCGGTCAGCGTGCCGCCGAGCCCGAGCGGCATGTTGGCCTTGATGAAGCCGGCCGCATTGCGGATGTCGCCCATTCCCGCGCCCCAGTTGAACGAACGCGCGCCCCACAGCGCCGGGAAGACCGCCTTTCCGCCGCTCGACTGCCCCTGGCCGTCCGCGCCGTGGCACAGCGCGCAGTGCTGCGTGTAGACGGCGGCGCCGCGCGCATAGTCGGCCTTCTGCGCGGGCGGCGGCAGTTTCAGGAATCCCTGCCCCGGCAGCTTCGTGCCGACCGGCGCGCCCTTCGCGAGCCAGTACGAATAGGTCTCGAGTGCGACGAGGATCGGGTCGCCGGCCGGCGGCGCCTTGCCGTTCATGCTGTAGCGGAAGCATCCCTGCAGGCGCTCGGCGAATGTGTTCACGTGGCCGTTCTTGCTGCGGTACGCCGGATACAGCAGGTACGCGGCCCACATCGGGCTCGAATCGGGCCGGCGGCCCGCGTCGAGGTGGCAGCTCGCGCAGGTCAGCTTGTTGCCGACGTACTTGCCCGCGAACTCGGGCGTGTGCAGGAAGATCTGCTCGCCGAGCTTCACGGTCTTGCCGAACTCGTCGGCGGGTATCGCGGATTCGGCGGGCGGCGCGAAGGGTTTGGCGGCCGTCGCCGTCACCGTTGCGGCAGGCGCAGGTGCGGAAGCGGCGGCCGG
>NZ_JAAGPG010000246.1:0-247 GCF_017104665.1 Burkholderia sp. Se-20378
GCCGCCGGCTCATGAAAAAAAAAAAAAAAAGAAAAATAAGATGACTCGACATATCGCTGAGTACTCCGCACGATAAACGCTACCATCAATACTCCACATAGAAACTCTAGATGTACACTCCAGAGTACATAGCCTCGACTGTAATCAACTTCACCGCCTTCTTATACTGCGCTCAGTTCCGTCATACATCTTGACGCTAATCCACATGTTCTGCCACATCATACGACTCTGCATCCACCAGACTGTC
>NZ_JAAGPG010000247.1:0-12312 GCF_017104665.1 Burkholderia sp. Se-20378
CTTACATCCGCTGGTACAACGCCAAGCGGATTAAGATCTCGCTTGGCTCACTGAGCCCGCTCGAATACCGGGAGAGCCTCGGACTCGCGGCATAAACCAGTCCAAGATTTTAGCCGCACCCCCTTCTAGCCATTTAGAAATGTCCGCTTTCGGGCCGCGTAAGCTGACCGGCCGCCGGGTGTCCGGCGCCGGAGGCTTCAACGGCGGCAACGGAATCGGCCCGACGCCGGATGCACGACCCTCTACGGATTTCGCCAAACTCAACGCCGAGCGCACGCGAGGTCCAGACGACCTCGATTCGATCAATTGCCTTGATGCTTGACATCGGCGGACCAACCGCAGAAAGCCAGCCGCAAACCCCACGACGGACTATCCGAACTGCGCCGCCAGCTCGCGCAGATATTTCTCGTTCCAGGTCATCGCGCCCGACTCGAGCTCCGAGATCAATCCGTCCAGCCATTGGATCTCGGCGTTCAGCAGCACCTGCTTGTACTCGTCGTCCAGCATGACGAGGCGCGGCAACCCCTTGTCCTGCCACGTCCTGAAGGTCGACACCGACTCGCTCAATTGCTGCTTCAGCGTTTCGCTGCGCTGCTGAAGCTGCGTACGCACGACCTCGGGTGTCAGCGCCATGATTGTCGCGAGCGCGGCCGGGAACTCGTTGAATTCGCGTCGCGGCTCGCCGAGCATCGCTTCCAGCCACGCGTAGAACGTCTTCCTGCCCAGCGGCGTGATCTCGTAGACCACCCGCTCGGGACGCCCTTCCCCTTGCGCCGTCTCGCGAACGCGGATGAGTTCGGCCGTCTTCAGCTGGGAAAGGGTCTGGTAGACGCTGTTGCGTTGCGCGACGTTGACCACGTTGTCTTTGCCGCGCTGCCGGATGAGTTCGTGCATGCGGTACGCGTGCGACGGGGCCTCCAGCACAAAGCCGAGAATCACCATCGCGAGCGGAGAAGGTTGTCTCGAGCGGGGTTTCAATTGCGGGTCCTGGTATCGAAGAATGGCATGGCTTGCTTCCATAGTCATACTTTGACTATACTGTAGTCATAATATGATTATGAGGTGGTCGAAATGGCGAAGGTGCAGCATGCTTTGATTGCCGGCGGCGGCATCGCGGGCCCCGTTGTCGCGCTGGCGCTGGCCAGGGCCGGTATCCGCTCGACCATCTACGAGTCGTATGCGGCGCCCGCGGACGGCATCGGGGCGAGCCTGATGGTTTCGCCCAACGGGCTCGAGGCACTGAAGATCGTCGGCGTGGACGCCGCGCTTCGTGCGGTGAGCCAGCCAATTGCCCGGATGGCAATGGCGGATGACCGAGGCAAGGTGCTGACCCGGTTCGAGGGTCTGGAAGGCATGCAGCCGAGCCGCGTCGTGTATCGCTCCGATCTGTACCGGGTGCTGCGCGATGCCGTGGTGGAGGCGAACATTCCGGTCGTGCACGGCAAGCGGCTCGTGAGCGCGAGCGAGACGGCCGATGGTGTCCTCGCGTCGTTCGAAGATGGCAGCCACGCGGGCGGCGACATCCTGATCGGCGCGGACGGTATCCGCTCCACGGTGCGTGGCCTGATCGATCCCGGCGCGCCGGCGCCCCGCTATGCGGGCACCCTAGGTTTCGGCGCGCTGGTGCCGCTCGATACGCTGCGCATTCCCGTCGACACGATGACTTTCGTGTTCGGCAAGCATGCATTTCTCGGCTACTGGGCGGATCCGGATCGCGGTATCTGCTGGTTCGGCAATCTGCCGTATGCGATGCCTGCGTCGATGGAGGTCGTACGCGAGATTCCGGCGTCGCAGTGGCTCGCGCAACTGCGCGAGCTATACGGCGATGACTATCCCGCGCAAACGCTGCTGCGAAACACCGACCCTGATCAGCTATTCGCGCCCATTGCCAGCGAGATGATGCCGCCTGTTCCGCGCTGGCATAGCAACCGCATGGTGCTGGTCGGCGACGCCGTACATGCGCCGTCGTCGAGTTCCGGCCAGGGTGCGTCGCTCGCCATTGAAAGTGCGATTCAGCTCGCACGTTGTCTGCGCGATATTCCGGCGTCCTCTCTGGCATTCGCACGCTACGAGCAGTTGCGTCGCGCGCGTGTCGAAGCGATCGCGGCGGCTGCGGCCAGGACCAACACGCGAAAGGCAATGGGACCGTTGGCCAAGGCGCTGATGCACTTCGTCATGCCTGTCGCGCTGAAGACGGTTTTCAATCCGGCAAAGCGGCTGGCTTCCGATCACGCGTATCGGATCGACTGGGATGCCACTGCACTGCCCGCGTCTCGTTGATTGCGGGAACGGGATCGTCCCATCGCGACTACTTCGGGTCGACAGCGCAACCGAATTTACCCACC
This sequence comes from Burkholderia sp. Se-20378, assembly GCF_017104665.1. Taxonomy (NCBI): domain Bacteria; kingdom Pseudomonadati; phylum Pseudomonadota; class Betaproteobacteria; order Burkholderiales; family Burkholderiaceae; genus Burkholderia; species Burkholderia sp. Se-20378. The sequence continues at coordinate 2,346 of NZ_JAAGPG010000247.1, forward strand.
CGCACGCGTGCGGAGGTGGTGCGTCTGGTCGAGCCTGGATGGCTGGTCGAAGTGACCGTCACGGCAGCGAAGGTCGTCCGTGCCTGACGTTTCGGAAGCTGGCCCGACAATCGTGAACGAGCAGCGCTTCAATGCAGCATGTGCCGTTGCCCCGACGCGCGATCGTGACGAGATTTCATGAGGAATTGACGTCGGTTGCCCGCATCCGGTGCGACTGACTTCGAATAGCCAGCGCGACTTGCAGGTGCGTCACGAACGCCGGCCCAGGCTCCCGTGACGGCCTGAACCCGAGCGACGCGCGAAGCGTGCAACCGAACGCACCCGACGCGCATCCATACCCCCCACCCCCGCCGTACCACCCCGCCCGGCAACTACCACTACTGCCAGTACCTCCCCCGTCCGTGCCCCCGTACTCTTGTCGGCATCGCTGGCGCGCCGTTCAAGGCCGCGCCGCTTCGACCGGAGACACGACAGATGCCATTTGACTGGACGCAGGAACAGCATGCGACGCTCGCGCGCTTTCGCGACATCGGCACGGAGATCGCCGCCGCGGAGCGCGACGCTCGCGCGCCGGCAGGATTCGATGCAGCCGGCTGGACCCGGCTTGGCCAGGAAGGACTGTGGGACATGATCGTGCCGGAGACGTACGGCGGCGACGGCCACGGCTGGTGGCACTTTTCCGCGGCGCTGGAGGGGCTCGCGTCGTCGATCCGCCGCCCGGCGCTGCTGCTGTCGGTGATTGCGCAGGCCGGCATGGTGCGCGCGCTCGAACGTTACGGCACCGCGACCCAGCAGGACCGCTATTTCGGCGCGATCCTGCGCGGCGAACTGAGCGCGACGGCGATCGCCGAGCCGGGTACCGGCACCGACGTGCGCAGCATTGCGACGAAGCTCGTCGAGCACGGCGACGGCTACCGGCTGACCGGCAGCAAATTCAACATCGCGCACGCGCCGCTTGCCCGTTTCATCCTCGTCGTCACGCGCATCGAGACACTTGGCCGACGCAACACCGCGCTCGTGATCGTCGATCGCGACCAGCCGGGCATGACGGTCGCCGAACCCGACCGCAAGCTCGGCCTCGACGATCTGCCGACCGGCGCGCTGCACTTCGACGACTGCCCGATTGCGCGCGGCCAGCTGCTGGGCGAACCGGGCGCCGGGCTCGGCAACCTGATCGACATCATCTCGCTCGGCCGCCTCTACTACGGCCTCGTCGCCGCGCAAGTGACGGCGCCGTATCTGCGCGACGCGATCGGCTATTGCCGCGAGCGCCGCAGCTTCGACAGCACGATCGACGCGCACCAGTACGTGCAGCGCCGTCTCGTCGACCTGCAGATCGGCATCGAGCGCGGCACGTGGCTCGCGCGCGGCGCGCTCGCGCAGTTGCTGACAGATCACCCGCAAGCGCTGATGACCTGCTCGATCGCGAAGCTGGTCGGTGCGCAGGATCTCGTCGACGGCGCGCTCGGCCTCGTGCGGCTGTACGGCAGCCTCGGCTATCAGGCCGGGCCGGTGGCCGCATTCGCGTCGGACGCGCTGGGCTTCATGAGCGTCGGCGGCACCGAGGAAATGCATCGCAAGAACATCTTCAACCAGATGATGCGCGCCGGCTGAACGCCTGCGCCATCGATACGCGTACCACGCGCCCTACAGGAATCCACGCATGACAACGACCCACCGACGCCCTTCCCGCCTGCGCCGCTCCTGGCTGTTCCTCGCCGGCGCCGATCACGATGCGCTCGTTGAAGGCGCCGCGAGCGGCGCTGACGTCTTGATCCAGGAACTCGAAACCTTTACGCCGCCCGACCGGCGTCCGGCCGCGCGCGAACTCAGCGAGCGCGTGCTCGCGGGCTGGCGCGATGCCGGCATCCTCGCGTCCGTGCGCGTGAATCCGCTCGATGCCGGCGGCATCGACGACTTGCGCGCCGCGATGCGCGGCCGGCCGGACATCGTGATGATGTCGTACGTTGCGACACCCGAGCAGGTCGTCGCACTCGACGAGGCGGTCACGCGTTTCGAGCGCGAATACGACATCGCGCCCGGCTCGACGGAGCTGGTGCCGAACATCGAGACGACGCTTGGCCTCGTGAACACGATGGCGATCGCGCGTTCGAGCCCGCGCGTGTCGGCCGTGCTGGTCGCGACCGAGGATATGGTGGCCGACATGGGCGCCGAGCGCACCCGTGCGGGCCGCGAGCTCGACTATGTGCGTTCGCGTTTTCGTGTGGAGTGCGCGGCGGTCGGCGTCACCGCGATCGACTGCCCGTACAGCTATGCCGACAACGAAGGCGCGGAGCTCGACATGCGCGTGTCGCGCGGCCTGGGGTATCAGGCCAAGGCGATCGTCAACGGGCAGTTCGTGCCGGTCGTGAATCGCGTGCTGACGCCGACGGCCGATGAAGTCGCCCTCGCCCGTCGCGTGATCGACGCGTTCGACACCGCACGGCGCGCCTCCGGTGGCCGCCGCGTGGCCGCGGCCGTCGTCGACGGTTTCCTCGCGGAAGTCCCCGACTATCTCGCCGCGCATCGGCTGATCGCCCGCGCGACGCAATTCGGCATCGCCTGAGGCCCGCCATGGATACGATCGCCACGCGCCTGAAGGCGCTGAAAACCCTCGCGCATGCGGCGCCGCACGTTCCGGCCGAAGACTGGCCCGACACGCCGCAAGCGCAATTCGAACGCTGGCTCGACGAAGCCGTTGCCGCGGGCGCCGTCGAACCGCAGGTGATGACGCTGTCGACGGTTCGCCCGGACGGGCGGCCCGACGCGCGTTCCGTCGTACTGCTGAACGTCGATGCGCGCGGCTGGCATTTCGCGGCGAGCACGCGCAGCCCCAAGGGGCGCCAGATCGAAAGCCAGCCGTTCGCCGCGCTGACGTTCTATTGGCCGGCGATCGCGAGCCAGGTTCGCCTGAGCGGCCCGGTCGAGCGGCTGCCATCCGCCGAAGGCCGTGCGGATTTCGCGGGCCGCCCCGAGCGCTCGCGCGCAAGCATCCTGGCCGGCCGGCAAAGCGAACGGCTCGACGATCCCGCCGACCTGACGCGCGCGATCGACGCGCAGCTCGCGCGGCTGGCCGCCGACCCGGCCCTCGTGTCGGACGACTGGCACCTGTACACGCTCGCGCCGGACGAAGCCGAATTCTGGCGTGCCGACAGCGCGCGCCGCTTCGCGCGGCAGGCGTACCGTCGTGCCGAACAGCGCTGGGAACGGTGTGCGCTATGGCCTTGAAGTCCGCCGCACCCCCGTCGCAAGGCGGCACCCTGCATGACCGAATCGACGGCCGGATGCACGAAGACACGCGGCTCATGCATGTGGGCCGCGACAGCGCGGCCTGGCACGGCTTCGTCAATCCGCCCGTCTATCACGCGTCGACCGTACTCAGCCCGACGGTGTCCGATCTGCTGAACCGCACGCAGCCGTATATCTACGGCCGCCGCGGCACGCCGACGACCGACGCGCTCGAACGCGCGGTGACGAGCCTCGAAGGCGGCGCCGGCGCGGTGCTGTGTCCGTCGGGGTTGTCCGCGTGCACGCTCGCGCTGCTGTCCTGCCTGAAGCCCGGCGATCACCTGCTGATGACCGCATCGGTCTACGGCCCGGTGCGCCATGCGTGCGAAGGCGTGCTCGCGCGGCTCGGCGTCGAGACGACCTGGTACGACGGCAGCACGCCCGTCGCGGCCGCATTCCGTGCGAACACGCGCGCGCTGTACGTCGAAGTGCCGGGCTCCTACACGTTCGACATGCACGATATCCCCGCGCTCGTTGGGCTCGCGCAGGCGCACGGCGCGCTGGTGATCGCGGACAACAGCTGGGCCACGCCGCTCTTCTTCCAGCCGCATGCGTTCGGCATCGACCTGTCGATCCAGGCCGGCACCAAGTATCTGGTCGGGCATTCCGATGCGATGCTCGGCACCGTATCGGCCAGCGAACGCGCGTGGCCCGCGTTGAAGCAACTGCATGGCGATCTCGGACTGTGCGCCGGCCCCGACGACGTCTATCTCGCTCTGCGCGGGTTGCGCACGCTCGGCGTGCGGTTGCGGCAGCACCAGCGCAATGCGCTTGCGGTCGCGACCTGGCTTGCGGCGCGCCCCGAAGTGCAGCGCGTGCTGTATCCGGCCCTGCCCGGCGACGACGGACATGCGCTGTGGCGCCGCGATTTTCGTGGTGCGTCGGGGCTGTTCTCGATCGTGCTGCAGCCGGCGCCGCCGCGCGCGGTCGAAGCGTTTCTCGACCACCTCGCGCTGTTCGGGCTCGGCTATTCGTGGGGCGGCTACGAGAGCCTCGCGTTGCCGTTCGAGCTGGACGCGCACGGCCTCGCGGCACGCTGGCCGGCCGACAGCCGCGGCGTGCGCCTGCATGTCGGCCTCGAGGACCCGGACGACCTGATCGCCGATCTTGCAGCCGGTCTCGATCGCTATGCGGCATGCGCGCAGCAGGCCGCCGCTTGCGAGGATGCCGTGCGATGCTGACCGTCTGGGGCCGCCGCACGTCGTTCAACGTGCAGAAGGTGTTGTGGCTGATCGGTGAGCTGGGCGTGCCGTACCGGCACATCGCGGCGGGCGGCGAACACGGCTCGCTGCAGACGCCCGCGTTCGCGGCGCTGAACCCGACCTGCCGGATTCCGGTGATCGACTGGGATGGCGACGTCGTGTGGGAGTCGCACACGATCCTGCGCTATCTCGCCGCGCGCGTGCCGAACAATCCGTTCTGGTGCCGCGACGCGTTCGCCCGTTCACGTGCGGAGCGCTGGATGGACTGGTCGCAGACGTCGCTCGAACCCGACGTGATGACCGGGCTGTTCTGGGCGCTCGTACGAACGCCATCGGAGCGGCGCGACGATGCGCTGGTGCGCGACAAGGCCGCGCGCAGCGCAACGCATTTCCAGCTGCTCGACCGGCTGCTGTCGACCCAGCCTTTCCTTGGCGGTGCGACGCCGGGCCTGGCCGACATTCCGGCCGGCGCGACGCTGTTCCGCTATTTCGCGCTCGACGTCGAGCGGCCGCCGTTACCGCACGTCGAGGCCTGGTACGACCGCCTGTGCCGGCGGCCCGCCTATCGCGAACAGGTGATGGTGTCGTTCGACGCGTTGCGCGGCCAGCCAGGCTGACTGCCTGCATGACGACCGTCACGACCTCCCGAACTCACGCCCCTATCGACCCTCCCGACACGACATGACGCACTCCCCCCTTCGTCCGATCCTGATCGTCCTGCATCGCGAACAGTCGAGCCCTGGCCGGATCGGCCGGCTGCTGGCCGCCCGCGGCCATCCGCTCGACATTCGCCGTCCACCGCTCGGAGATCCGTTGCCGGCGACGCTGGCCGATCATGCGGGCGCCGTGGTGTTCGGCGGCCCGATGAGCGCCAACGACGGCGATCGCTGGATTCGGGACGAAATCGACTGGATCGGCGTGCCGCTGCGTGAGTCTGCGCCCTTCCTAGGTGTCTGCCTCGGTGCGCAGATGATGATCCGTCACCTGGGCGGCCGTGTGAGCGCACATCGTGACGGGCGCGCGGAAATCGGCTATTGGCCGATTGCCGCGACGCCCGCCGGCCGGCGGCTCGGGTCGTGGCCGTCGCACGTCTACCAATGGCATCGCGAGGGCTTCGAGCGTGTTGCCGGGCTCGAGATCCTCGCGACCGGCGAGCACTTCGAGAACCAGGCCGTTCGCTACGGGCCGTACGCGTATGGCGTCCAGTTCCATCCGGAAGTGAGCTATCCGATGATGCGGCGCTGGAGCACGGCCGCCGCGCACAAGCTGTCGGCGCCCGGTGCGCAGGATCTCGCGACGCAGGCGCACGAAGGCCGGCGGCACGACCGCGCGACGGCCGCGTGGCTCAGCGCGTTTCTCGACCGCTGGCTCGACGATGCGCCGGCATCAGGTCGGCACCGTCACGTCGGAGATGCTGATCAGCCCCCACTCGACCGCACGCAGCACGGCTTCGTGCCGACGTGACACGTTGAACTTGCGGCGGATGTTCATGAAGTGGAAATTGATGCACGACTCGGTCACGTTCAGGATGTGGCCGATCTCCCACGACGTCTTGCCGGCCGCGTGCCAGCGCAGGCATTCGACTTCCCGGCGGCTGAGCCGCGGCACGCTGTCGGGCGGTGCAGGGCAGCGCGTGCCGGCGAGAGCTTCGCACGCAACATCGCGCAGCAGCGTCAGCGCCGCGAGATGGCGGTCGCAGTGCTCGCGCGTGGCGGCGAGCTCGTCCGTGCTCGCGCACAACAGCATGCCGACCTCCCCCTTCGCACCGCGCACCGGCAGCACGACGCCGCTGCGCATGCCGTACGCGGCCGCCGCTTCGTAACACGGGCGCTGCTCCGGCAGCGCGAACAGTGCGTCGTCCCAGACGAGCGGCAGTGCCGAACGGAAGCAATGCCGCAGCATCGGGTCGACGCGGTCGAACTGGCGCTGCCGGTACAGCGCCGTCCAGCCGGGCACGCCGCTGCTCCATTTGCGCGCGAGATCGAACGACGCGCCGGTAAACGGCAACACGATCAGCACGACCTTGTCGAACCCCATCCCGGCGGCCGCGTCGGTCATTCGCTGCCATGACGCGTCCGTGTCGCCGGGTACCAACCATTTCAGACAATCCAGTCCATACATACAAGCCACCCCGTTCGTTTAGTTGGAATCTGCATTCAGGCGGACTTGCGCAACCGGTTCGAGACGTTGCGCGCGAACGGGCCGCGCTAGACCGCCTCAGTCAGACGTCGCCGGCCTGCCTGCTTCGCGTCGTCGAGCGAAGCCGTCACGTCGAACGGAATGCCGAACGCCTTTTCGATGCCGGACGCGTTCGCGAGGGCCGCTTCACGCTCGGCGGGGTCCGGTTCGATCGTGATGAGCGCACGGCAGACCGCGGCGAGCGCGGTGCGGTTCTGCTTGAGCCACATGCCGCGTTCCTTGCGGTCGTCGTGCGCTTCGTCCGGGCGGGCCGGCGGAAAGATCATGACAAACGGCTCGCCGTGCCGCATCAGCACGTGCATGTCGTCGAGCCAGCGCTGCGCGTAGCCGGTGGATGCGATCGCGTCGTTGCGCACGACGACGAGCGGGAATTCCGTCACGTCGAACACGGCGAGCGTCGCCAGGTCGGGCGTCTTGGCGCCGGCGTGGGGGGTAGGCATCGGGACAATCTCCATCGAGTTGAACAGCATGGGTTGGAACGGGCCGCGCAGCGCCCGCTTCATCGTTTCGCGGCGGCACCGGGGCCGAACGGCGGACGGGCGAGCCAGACCACCGCGATTACCGCGAGATATACGCAGCCGAGCGCGAATGAAACGTCGTTGAACGAGATCTGGTACGCCTGTGCGTCGACCAGGTTGCTCAGCAGCGTGGCCGCGCGTTGCGGATCGCCGCCGCCGAGCCGCGCGACTTCGGCGCGCACGGCCGGATCGAACCCGCTCACGTGCTCGCTGAGCTGCGCGTGATGCAGGATCGCGCGCCGGTCCCACAGGAACGACGTGATCGACACCGCGAAGCTCGCGCCGAGCGTGCGCAGGAACGTCGACAGGCCGGAGCCGGCGGCGATCTCGTCCGGCTTCAGGTCGGACAGCAGGATGCTGTTGATCGGCATGATGAACAGCGCGAGGCCGAGGCCCTGCAGCAGCTGGATCAGCGCGATGTGCGTGAAGTCGATGTCGGGCACGAAGCCCGCGCGCAGGAACGACGACGTGCCGAGGATCGCGAACGCGCAGCACACGAGCATGCGCATGTTGAAGCGCGGCGCGTACTTGCCCATGAACGGCGTCATCAGCACCGGGATCACGCCCATCGGCGCGACGGCGAGCCCGGCCCAGAACGCCGTGTAGCCGAGCGTGCGCTGCAGCCACTGCGGCACGATCACGTTGACCGCGAAGAACGCCGAATACGCGAGCACGAGCGTCAGCGTGCCGGCCGCGAAGTTGCGATGCGCGAAAAGCCGCAGGTTCACGATCGGATTCGGCTCGTTGAGCTCCCAGATCAGGAACAGCGCGATGCCGAACGCGGCGACCACCGACATCACGACGATGAACGTCGAGTTGAACCAGTCGGCTTCATTGCCCTTGTCGAGCACGATCTGCAGTGCGCCGACGCCGACGATCAATGCGGCGAGGCCGATATAGTCGACGCGCGCGGCAACCGTCGTCTCGACGCGTGCACGCATCTGCGCGAACACGCACATCGCGGCGAACACGCCGATCGGCAGGTTGATCAGGAACGCCCAGCGCCACGAGTAGTGCTCGGTCACCCAGCCGCCGAACACGGGCCCCGCGATCGGTGCGACGACGGTGACCATCGCGATCATCGACAGCGCGAAGCCGCGCCGCTGCGGCGGGTAGATCGACAGCATCAGCGCCTGCGTGGTCGGGATCATCGGCCCGGCCACCAGGCCCTGCAGCGCGCGGAACGCAATGAGTTGCGGCAGGTTCTGCGCGAAGCCGCACAGCAGCGATGCGAACGTGAACGCAAGCGTCGCCCACACGAACAGCCGCACCTGTCCGACGCGCTTGACGAGAAACCCGGTCAGCGGCAGCGCGATCGCATTGCTGACCGAGAACGTCGTGACGACCCACGCGCTCTGCGTCGTGCTCACGCCGAAGTTGCCGGCGATCGTCGGCAGCGACACGTTCGCGACGGTGCCGTCCAGCACCTGCATGAAGACCGCGAGCGCGAGGCCGAAGGTCGTCAGCCCGACGCTCGACGGACGAAAGCCGCTGTCGGCGGCCGCCATCGGGCCGCTCATCGCACGGCCTCCGTACGCACCGCCGCCGGCAGGTTCGCATGGATGACGTCGGCGATCAGGCTGTCGGCCCGCGCGAGCTCGTCGCGATACACGTCGGTGTGGAATATCGGCGCGCGCTGCTCGCGATGCGACAGCATCGCCCCGCTGCGGTCGTGCTGGTCGACGCGCGCGTGCATCGACAGGCCGATGCGCAGCGGATGCGCGTCGAGCTGCGCCGGGTCGGTCAGTTCGATGCGGACCGGCAGCCGCTGCACGATCTTGATCCAGTTGCCGGTCGCGTTCTGCGCGGGCAGCAGCGAGAACGCGCTGCCGGTGCCGACGCCCAGGCTCTGCACGCGGCCGGTGTAGCGCACCGCGTCACCGTACAGGTCGGCGGTCAGTTCGACCGGCTGCCCGATGCGCATGTGCTCGAGCTGCTTCTCGGTGAAATTCGCGTCGACCCACAGCTCGCGCAGCGGCACGACCGCAAGCAGCGGCACGCCGGGCGACACGCGCTGCCCGACCTGCACCGTACGCTTCGCGACATAGCCGGTGACGGGCGTGACGACCTCGGTGCGGGCATGCGCGAGATAGGCGGCCCGCAGTCGTTCGGCCGCGGCCTGCACGTCCGGGTGTGACGCGACCGCGGTGTCGTCGATCAGCGCCTTGCTCGTCTGGTGCTGCTCGCTCAACGTCGCCAGCGCGCTCTGCGCGGCCGCGTATGCGCTTTGCGCGGACGTCAGCGTGTCGCGTGCATGCGCGAGTTCCTCGCGTGAAATCGCGCCGGAGCGGCCGAGATCCTCGCGGCGGCTGTAGTCGGCCTTTGCCTTGTCGAGCGCGGTGCGGCGCGTATCGAGTTCGGCGCGCGCGCCGTCGATGCTGTTCGCCAGCCCACGCTCGTTGCTGTACAGGCCGCGCACCTTGCGCACCGTTGCCGCGAGATCGGCCTGCGCGGTCGCGAGCGCGATCTGCGCGTCGCTCGGGTCGAGGCGGACGAGCGGCGTGCCGGCGCGTACGAGGTTGCCGTCGTCCGCGTCGATCGACACGACGGTGCCCGTCACCTGCGGCGTCAGCTCGACGACGTTGCCTTGCGCGTACGCGTTGTCGGTGGATTCGTACCAGCGCCCGACGATCACGTACCAGATGCCCCAGCCGATGATGCCGAGCGCGAACACGGCGACGAGCGCGCGCACCAGATGCTTGCGCCGAGCGGGCGGTGGCGGCGGCGTCGCGGGCGCACCACCGCCCGGCGCCGGTTGCG
>NZ_JAAGPG010000248.1:0-12284 GCF_017104665.1 Burkholderia sp. Se-20378
GGCTCGCTGCCCGTGACCGCGAACGCGCGCACCCGGGCGCGCGGCTTGAGCCCCGTCTGCGCGCCTGCGGCCCGGCTGCCCATCAGCAGCAGTGCCGCGCCGTCGACGATCCCGGACGAATTGCCGGCATGGTGGTGGTGACGGATTTTTTCGATGGTGGTGTATTTGTCCAGCGCGGTGGCATCGAAGCCCATCGCGCCCATCGTTTCAAACGCGGCGCCGATCTGCGCGAGCGATTCGACGGAGGAACCCGGGCGAATCGTCTCGTCCCGATCCAGCAGGAGCCGGCCGTTGAGATCCGTCACCGGAACGATCGAGCGGGCGAAGTAACCCTGCGCCTGCGCGTGCGCCGCACGGCGATGCGACTCGGCGGCATACGCATCGAGATCGCTGCGGTCGAAGCCTTCGAGCGTGGCGACGAGGTCGGCGCTGATGCCCTGCGGAATGAAGCCCGTGACGCTGTTGACGCGCGGATCCATCACCCACGCGCCGCCGTCGCTGCCCATCGCCCAGCGGCTCATGGATTCGACGCCGCCGGCCACCACCATGTCCTCCATCCCCGACATGATCTTGGTCGCGGCGAGGTTGGCGGCTTCCAGCCCCGACGCGCAGAAGCGCGACAGCGTCACGCCCGCCACGCTTTGCGCCCAGCCCGCGTCGAGTACGGCGGTGCGGGCGATGTCCGCGCCTTGCTCGCCCACCGGTGTCACGCAGCCGAGCACCACGTCGTCCACCCGCGCGGTGTCGAGCCGGCTGCGCGCTTGCAGCGCCTGCAGCAGCGTGCGCAGCAGCCATACGGGGGTGGCCTGGTGCAGGCTGCCGTCTTTCTTGCCCTTGCCGCGCGGCGTGCGCACGGCATCGAAAATATAGGCTTCGCTCATGAGGAACATTCCCTGATGGATGGGTGGGGTGAAGGCGCGCCGGCGCTTACAGGTAGCGCGAAGCCAGTTCCTTCATGATTTCGTTGGTCCCGCCGTAGATGCGCTGCACGCGCGCGTCGGCGTACAGGCGGGCGATCGGGTATTCCTTCATGTAGCCGTAGCCGCCGAAGAACTGCAGGCATTCGTCGATCAGCTTGCACTGGTTGTCGGTGACCCAGTACTTGATGAGCGCCGCGCGGTCCACGCCCAGCTCGCCGTCGAGGTGCGCGACGATGGCCGCATCCACGAGCGCACGCGACGCCATCAGCAGCGCCTGGCATTCGGCCAGTTTGAAACGCGTATTCTGAAACGAGAAGATCGGCTTGCCGAACGCCTGCCGTTCCTTGGTATAGGCCAGCGTTTCCTGCATGGCCAGCTCCATCGCCGCAATGCCTGCCACGGCGACGATCAGCCGCTCCTGCGGCAGCTCCTGCATGAGCTGGATGAAGCCCATGCCTTCGTTCCCGCCCAGCAGGTGGTCGACGGGCACCCGCACATCGTCGAAGAACAGTTCAGAGGTGTCCTGCGCATCCATCCCGAGCTTGTCGAGGTTGCGCCCGCGCCTGAAGCCCGGCGCGTGGTCCGTCTCGATCACGAGCAGCGACATGCCTTGCGCGCCTTCGTCCTTGCTGGTCTTGCAGACCACGATGACCAGATTGGCAAGCTGGCCGTTGGTGATGAAGGTCTTGCTGCCGTTGATGCGGTAGTGGTCGCCATCCCGGGCGGCGGTGGTGCGCACCGCCTGCAGGTCCGACCCCGTGCCGGGTTCGGTCATCGCGATGGCGCCGATCAGCTCGCCCGTGGCGAGGCGCGGCAACCAGCGTTGCTTTTGCGCTTCGGTGCCGTGGCGCAGGATGTAGGGGGCGACGATGCCCGAGTGCAGCGAGCCGCCGAAGCCGCCGATTCCCGCCGCGCCCTGGGCAAGGATCAGCGCGGCCTCGTGCCCGAAGTCGCCGCCCGCGCCGCCGTACGCCTCGGGCATGGACGCACACAGGAAGCCGTTGGCCCCGGCTTCTTCCCACGCGTGCCGGTCCATCATGCCGGCCTGGCGCCAGGCTTCGTCCCTCGGAACCCACTGCTCCTTGAAGAAACGATTGGCCGTATCGAACAGCATCTGGTGCTCATGGGTCATCCAGCTCGGGGCGAAATTTTGAATAGCCATGGTGTGTGCTCGTCGGGTGATTGCGATCCGGGTTTTCCCGGTCGGGTCGCTCTTGTCGGTAATCCCGATTACCGTTTCCGTATGCCTGATGCGACGCGGAATCGATGAAAAACCTGCATCCAGCGCGAGCCATTCTGGTAACGCGAGCGTTGAAAGGCAAGGCAACGGGAGGGCTTATTTCCATTTTGAGATAATTTGGTAACATGCCTTTCCATGAAGGAAAGGCACCCATCCATTGACGCGCAAGCGGCGCCCGATGCACTCAAGCCCGAGGAGCGCCGCGCGCTGCTGATGCGGATGCGCGGTCACACGCTGGCCCGGATCGAGAAAGCCGTGCTGGAGCTGTTTTCCGGGCGCGATTTCCATGAGGTGGGCCTGGCCGACGTGGCCCGCGCGGCCAACGTGTCGCTGCAAACCATCTACAAGTACTTCGGCAGCAAGGAGGTGCTGGTTTGCGCGATGCTCGACGTGATGCTGGGCCGGCTGGCCGAGCGCATGATCGATCACCTGCAGGGCATCGACGACGTGCGCGAGCGCCTGCGCAAGACCTGCTGGGTCACGCTCGACTACATGGACAAGCATCCGTCGGTGATGCTGATGATGTTCACGACCATGCCCATGTCGCGGTACAAGAACATCGGCATCTATGAAAGCCGGGAGCTGATGGAAGCCTTCCTCGGCGTTTTCAAGGACGGTCAGGCGCGCGGCACGTTGAACGACAAGGTATCCAGCAAGGTGCTGCTGGACGTGTTCATGGGCGTGCTGGGGCGCGTGATGGTGATGCACCTGATGCGGGGCGAGACGCGGCCGCTGACCTCGCAGTTCGACGAACTGTTCGCCATCTTGTGGCGGGCGATGTCGGCCGGTGAATGACGCGGCTCCGTCAGGATGTCTGGCTTCCTGGCGGTCGCGTGCGATGCCGTGCGCCGAGGGGCGGGGCCTGCTCGTGTTCTTTCACGTCGGTGGCCTGCCGCCGGCAGTCGCCGTTGAGCCGTAGGCCGCGGCGCACTTCATCCCCGGTCGCGACGTTCCCCTTCACCGCATCACGGCCGGCCTTCGTCCGGTATTTCGGCCGCGTTGCTGAGCTCGCCCATGATGATCCGCGCGATTTCGTTGGCCGGTGCGCGTCCATCGGGCGCGGCAGCCGTGTTCGACCACGTGACGATCGTCGTTTTCGTGACCGGGTCGTAGCCCATGAAGGTGTTGAAGCCCGGTATCTCGCCGGTATGTCCGTAGAACGTGCCGAACTTGGCCAGGCCCAGGCAGTAGCTCGCCGACATCGGGTCGGTCGGATCGACCGGCGTGCAACTGGCGAGCCGTTGCGCCTGCAGGTCGGCGTTCAGGTAGCCGCCGCCGACCATCCGCTGCACGTAGGCGGCCAGTTCCGTCACGGTTGAAATGCCGGAGCCGGCCGTCCACGCCCACGACGTGTTGACGCCGGTCACGTTGGTCGGCTGCAGCGCGCCGCTTTTCGCGTCAGCCTGGCGCTGGGGCGACAGCGCGTCGCTGTCGGTCGTCTCGGCATTGGTGCCCCATTGATAGCCCTGCGGCGCCGGCGCCGGCAGCGACGTGTCCTGCTGCGGCGGGAGCAGGGTATTGGCCAGCCCGAGCGGCGCAAACAGGCGCGCGTTCATCGCATCGGCCGCGCTTATGCCGGTCAGTTGCTCGATGATGAGCCCGAGCAGTATCGTGTTCGTATTCGAGTAGCGAAAATCCGTGCCGGGCGGGAAATAGACGGGCTGGCCTTCGGCGATGCCCAGCAACTCGGACGTGGTCCAGACCTTGTCGGGCTGCGCATCGAGCGTCTGGTTGAACGCGAGATTCGTCGAATAGTTGTAGAGGCCGCTACGCATGGTCAGCAACTGTTCGATCGTGATCGTGTCGCCGTTGGGCACGTTCGTGACGAACTTGCTGACGGTGTCGCCGAGGCTCAACCGACCTTCCTGTACCAGTTGCAGAATCACCGTGCCGGTCCAGGTCTTCGTCACGCTGCCGACGCGAAAGTGCGCATTCGTCGGGATCGGCGTGTTCGTGCCGCGCACCGCCGTGCCGAACGATTCGAGCCAGTTGCCCTGCGGCGACTGCACATAGACGACCGCGCCGGGGGTGAGCGTGTCCGCGAGCAGCGCGTTGATCTGCGGGCGCGCCGCGTTCGCGAACGCGGGCGTGTTCGAGGTCGGCGAGCTGTCGCCGCCGCACGCGGAAACGGCGAGACTGATCACCAAAGCCGGTGCGACGGCAACCATGCCGCGCGCCAGCCGCCGCGATACGTTCGACCAGAACCGGACGGTTGCTGAAGTCGCCATGGTGCGGACCCTCCGTGGTCGAGACGTATTGGCTGCGTGGTCTTCTCCAAAACTATAGGACAGGCGCGTGGGTGCCGGCAGCCCGATTACATCCGACGATTGCGATCGGGCCCGTTCACCCGGCCGAGGCCGTCACTGAAAGTGATGCACGTAGCGCAGCACCATCCGCGTACCCTGCGGCCGGTTGCGCGCATAGGTCTCGAAGTACGCGTTGAACATCAGATGATCCTGCGGCGAGAAGCTATACATGGCCCCCGGGCCGATCGCAAACACGGCCTCCCGCGTGCCCGGCACGTCCTGCCCGTTTTCCTTCATGTCGGTGGTCTGGCGCAGCCAGTAGCCGTTGAGCCCCAGCCGCAGGCCGGGTCGCACTTCATACTCGGTCGCGAAGTTCGCGTGAACCGCCTGACCGGCCTGCGTCGACGTCACGTCCGGGCCAAGCGACGTGGCCGGCTGGTGGTTGGTCGCGTTCCACAGATAATGCAGCCGCCACGACACGGTCCACTTGGGCGTGAGCCAGAGCGTCGCCGCCCAGTACGGATCGAACGACCAGAAATGGCTGCCGGGATTGATCGCGCGCGACGGGTCGTACGCGCCGGTCGGCGCGATGAACTGGAACTCCACGCGCTGCGCGAAGCGCGGGCCTTGCGCGCCCATCACCGGGTCGAACTGGATGAACGGGCCGATCAGCAGATCGCCGAAGCCGGCGCGCGCATTCAGCGCGACGTTGCCGATGCCGTCGTCGGTTCGCGCGGACGCGATCCACGGCAGGATCACGTCGAGTCCGGGATGCATGCCCGCGTACGTCAGCGGCGACTGGTAGACGAGCTGGCTCAGCCCCGCGAACAGGTCGATGTCCTGCTTCGGCAGCCCGACCTTGTTGCCCGCATTGTCGTTGACGCGGCCGGCCGTGTAGTACTGCAGGTACTGCGTGCCGTACCAGCCGGAGCCGGCCGGCGGCATCCCGTCGAGGAAGCTGGTCATGCCGAGATTGACCGCCGGCAGGTCGGTCGCGCCGGCCGGCGCGCTGGCCGCCATGCCGGCGATCGTGAGGCCTGCGACGACGAGTACGCGAGAGCCGAGTTTCATGTTCACCACCTCCTGGATATTTATTGGTATAACTAATCAAATGGCACGAAAAAGATCGGGGTGATCGGCGATCGCGCGATACTGGCCGGCATGGAACACCAGCGGCGCATGGCCGAACGCGTCGAACTGTTCGATCTGGCCGATGAACAGCAGGTGATCGCCGCCTTCGTAATGGCCGACGTTGCGACACACGAAGCGCGCGCTTGCGCCGTCGAGGCAGGGCACGCCGCCAGTCTCAGCGTCGACGTGAAGCACGCCGTCGAACTTGTCGGCGCTGGGCGTCGCGAAGCGGCGCGACAACTCGATCTGGTCGTGCGCGAGGATGTTGATCGCGAAATGGGTGGCCGCGACGAAATCCGGGCGGCTCGGCGCGACCTTGCGCAGGCTCCAAAGCACGAGCGGCGGATCGAGCGACAGCGACGAGAACGAATTGGCGGTGAGGCCCACCTTCCGTCCGTCGGCCGTGCACGTGGTGATCACGGTCACGCCGGTCGGGAATTGCCCGAACGCGGCGCGCAACTGCATCGGGTCGAGGGCCGGGCGATCGGTAGCGGTCGTTTCCATGCCGGTTACTCCGCGCGTGCGCCGTGTTCGCGGATCATCGCCGCGCAGGCCGACGGCTCGAACCACCACGGTGCGAACCGGCGCGGATCGTCGAAGCCGTCGACGATCGCCGCGGCGAGTGACGGCAACTGGCCGGCCGCGCCGAGCAGTTCGAGGATGTGCGGCGGCGGTGGTGTGAGCAGCGAATTGGTCCAGCGCACGACATGCTGCGCATACGCCCAGTAGCCTTCGAACGTCTGCTGCATCCAGTCTTCGCCGAACGGTGCGGCATCGCGTGCGACGATCGCGTCGAAATACGCCTTCGCGCATTTTGCGGCGTTGTTCGATCCCTGGCCGGTGATCGGATCGTTGACGACCACCGCATCGGCCATCCCGAACACCGTGCGGCCCGACGGCAACCGGAAGAACGGCTTGCGCACCGTCGGCGCGAAGCGCCCGGCCAGCGTGCCGTTCGGATCGGTGAGCTCGACGTCGCGGCAGCGTTCGAATTCCCACGGCACATACTGCTGCAGGAACGACAGGCTCCGGTCGAGGTGCTGCTCGGGCGTCTTCACATCGGCCCAGCAGTCGAGCGGGCCGCCCGGAATGCCTTCGAACACCATGATTTCGCACGGGCCCGTCGTGGTCAGCGCGGGGAACACGAAATACTCGCCGATGCCGGGCAGCAGGTTGAAGCGCACCCGCGAATACGGCTGGCTCGGCGTCATCCCTTTTACATAGGTGAGGGCCAGCGCGCGTTGCGGACGGTCGAACGCGCTGCGCGCGTCGTCGCGGCCGAGCAGGTTGACGATCTCGCCCTTGCCGGCCGCGAGCAGCACGAGGTCGTGGCTGCGCGCCAGTTCCTCGAGTTCGGGCACGCCGATGTCGGCAATGCGCACGTCCGCGCCCCGGCGCCGCACGCCGTCGAGCCAGTCGGCCATTTTGACGCGCTGGTCGACCGACTGCGCATAGCGGGTGAGCCGCGACGACCAGTCGATCACCTTGCGACCGTTGCCGTCCGGATGCGGCACCGCGATGCCGATCCCTTCGACGGACGGGCACGCTTCCTCCCAGGTGTTCAGGCCGAGGTCGCGCTCGATCTGCAATGACGTGTGGAACATGCACTGGCTCGACATGACCTTGCCCGTGCGGATCTGTTCGGCGTCGCGGTTGGTCGCGAGCGTGACGTGGTAGCCCTGGTCGAGCAGGGCGAAGGCGAGTTGCAGGCCGGACTGGCCCGCGCCGACGATGGCGATGCGTCTCATGAGTGTGTCCTGGGTTGGCCGGATGCCGGCCGTACGAAGAGGTGGGGAAAGCGGCGGCGGGCAGCGGTCATTCCGCGAGACGCGGAATGGCCGGCACCGCCTGTTCGGGGCCCATCGCGGCATAGCCGCCATCCACCGCGTAGTCGGCGCCCGTCACGAAGCTCGCCGCGTCACTGCACAGGAACGTCACGACCTGTGCGACTTCCGATGGATCGCCGACCCGGCCGAGCAGGTGGAACGGCGCGGCGACGCGATCGGTCTTGGCACGGTCGCCATGCGTCATCTCGTCCATCACGCGCGACCACGTCCAGCCCGGCGACACCGAGTTGACGCGAATGCGGTCGGGCGCGAGATCCATCGCCATGCTGCGCGTGAGCTGGCGGATCGCCGCCTTGGACGTCGGGTACAGCCAGCGGCCGGTTTGCGCGCACTGGGCCGAGATCGAGCTGAAGTTCACGATCGCGCCGCCGCTGCGCCGGACCATGTGCGGGTGCACGGCCTTCGCGAGCATCGCCGCCGACACGACGTTGACGTCCATCGCGGCGAGCCAGTCGTTGCGGGTCGCCTGGATGCCGTTGTCGACGTAGCTGCACGCGAGATTGACGAGCACGTCGATCGCGCCGAACCGCTTGACGATGTCCGCTACCGCACGCTCGATCGCGCGATCGTCGGTGATGTCGAGCGCGACGAACATCGCCCGCTCGCCGAGCGAATCGGCCACGCGCGCGCCGTTCTCCGCATCGAGATCGAGGATCGCGACGCACGCACCGGCGCGGTTCAGGTCCTGCGCGACCGCGGCGCCGATCAGCGTGGCGCCGCCGGTGACGATCGCGACTTTGCCAGCAAGGGCAGTCATGGGGTGTCTCCGGGAATCGTTGTGTGGGGGAAGGTCCGCGTCAATGCGCACCCGACGACGGCTCGCTGTCCTGCCAGCGGCGCATCAGGCCGTTCGACGGCACGGTTTCGTCGAGCAGCTTGCGGGCCGTTTCGACGCCCGCGACCGGCAGGCCGGCCGGATCGAGCAGGCCGATCTGCACGAGCACGCTCGCCTGGTCCCAGTAGATGTGTTCGTGATAGAGCTTGTCGCCGCGGAACTTGACGATCGCGATGAGCGGAATCTCCACGCGCTTGCCGGTCGGTGCGACGCCCGGCAGCATCCAGTCGATCTCGGTGGTGTGCGTGAAGCAGAACAGCAGCTCGTCGACGATCTGGCTCGCGCCGATCGTGCGCGAGATCGGCGTGATCGTCGTGTCGGGCGGATTCGCATGCACGAAATGATGCGTGTAGAAGCGCTTGAGCTCGTCGTAGCCGACGCCGCCCGTCAGCGTCGGAATGTGATTGACGTACGGTTGCGCAACCATCGTCGCCATCGTTGCATCGACGTTGCGTGTGTCGAATTCGTGCTTGAGATGCGCTTCCCACAGTGTGGACAGGTCGTAGCGCGGGCCGAGCGCGGCACGGAAAGCGGCAATCGCGCGCTGGTGCGCCATGATCGCGGCGGCCTTGTCGAAATGCTCGCCGCCGACGCGCGCGAACGCGTGATCGACGCCCGGATACACATACACTTCGATACCGTCGCGCCCGGCCAGCGCGTCGGCGATGCGCTGCTGCGCGTCGGGCGGGCAGAAGCGGTCCTGTCCGGCGATCTGCAGCACGAGCCGGCCGTGCAAGTGCGACGCCTCGTCGAGCGCCTGCTCGATGCCCACGCCGTAGTAGCAGACCGCCGCGGCCACGCCCGGCAGCCGGCACGCGGCGAGATACGCGAGCTTGCCGCCGAGGCAGTAACCGAGCACGCCGGCTTCGCCCGTGCATTCCGGCAGCGTCTTGAGTGTGCTCAGCGCGGCGCCGACATCCTCGACGCCCTGGTTCTCGTCGTATTCGCGGTAAAGGGCCATCGCGCGTTCCATATCGGTGGCTGCGTAACCGAGTTCGATCCCAGGCGCCTGGCGCCAGAACAGGTCGGGCACGAGCACCGTATAGCCTTCCTCCGCGTAGTAGTCGGCCGCTTCCCGCATCGTCGCGTTCGCGCCGAAGATCTCGTGGCACAGCACGATGCCGGGCCCCTTGCCGGCGGCCGGCGTGCTCAGGTATGCGCGAAACGTGCCGCCGTCCGGCGACGGGATCTCGATGTGACGTCCTTGCATGTGTCCCTCCATTCAGTTCATTGCTGCGACAAGCCCAGTATTGGCGGACGAAATGGGCGTTTCTATCCGCTTTCTTCGGCCGGTATCCACGAATTCCGGAAACCTGTTGCACCGGCCGCCGCGCGTGGGCAGGCGCGCGGCTGACTGCGGGTATGTGCGGATGCGGAAGCCCCGCACAGTTTTCTACGATGCGCGAACGGTCCGCTTCTTGCGTCGTTTGCGCGGGACTTGCGTGCTTTGGCGGCCGGACTGTCCGGATACTCCGGGCGCTATCCGGATCGTGCGGCGGATGCCCCCTACCGGGAACGCATGCACGGCGCGAGTGCAATCGAGCATGACGGGAGAACATCGATGGCGCAATTTTCCGGAACAGGCTGGCTGCCGGATACGGCCTGTTTCAATCACGACAACCTGCTGTTGCAGTCGAACGATGTCGACGAGGTTCGCGCACGCGTCGCCGACGTCTTCAAGCCGCACCGGCTCACGCCGACCGGCGAATCGCGCGCGTTGCACAGCTGCATGCATCATGCGCGCTGGGGCAACCTGTCGTTGAACCTGCTCGATTATGGCGGTGGCGTCAGCATCGAGCCCGGGCCGCTCGAGCACTTCTTCCTGTTGCAGATCCCGTTGCGCGGCGACGCGGAGATCGAGTGCGGGTCGGCGCGTTTCGTGTCGTCGCCGGGCACCGCGTCGCTGATCTCGCCGACGCTGTCGCTGAAGATGCGCTGGGGCGACGCGTGCCCGCAAGTCATCCTGCGCATCGAGCGCGAAGTGATGGAGCGCCACGCGCAGCGGCATTTCGGCGACGACCGGCGCGCGCCGGTCGAATTCGAGCCGGAATTCAGCCTGTCGTCGTCGCAGGGGACGTGTCTGGCGCAGATGCTGCCGATCCTCGCCGGCGCGATCGTGACGGATGCGCATCCGCTGCGTCATCCGCTTGCCTTCGAGCAGCTCGAATCGACGCTGCTCAACCTGCTGCTGCATGGCCACCCGAACAGCGCGCGCAACGGCGCGCGGCACCTGCCGGTGGCGCTCGCGCCGTTCTATGTGCGGCGCGTCGAGGACTACATCCGCGCGCATCTCGACGAGCCGCTGACGATCGAACGGCTCGCCGAACTCGCCGGCGTCAGCCCGAGTACGCTGTTCGCCGGCTTTCGTCATCGCCACGGGATCACGCCGATGGGCTTCGTGCGACAGTTGCGGCTGCAACATGTGCGCGAGGAGCTGCTGGCCGACGCGTCGCCGGGGCTCGCGTCGGTGACGGATATCGCGCTGAAATGGGGTTTCGCGCACCTCGGGCGGTTCGCGATCGAGTACAAGCGGGCGTTCGGCGAGTCGCCGTCGGCGACGCTCAGGATGCGGCGCGCGCGCGCCTAGCGGCTCGCGCGGCAGCTCACTCACCGACTCTCTACGGCAGCGGCGCGCCCCAGACTGCCGTCACATCCCCGCCGAGCCGCCATTCGGTGAACGGGCGGCGCGATGCGATGATCGCCGGCAGGCGAGCGTCATGAAAGCGCGCGTAGTACGGTTCGACCCAGCTCAGTTCATCGCGGAACGTCCACGGAAACAGGTCCTGCTTGATCGGCGTGATGGCCGTGAAGCTGGCGGGAGTGACGACCGCATTGATGACGAGGTTCGCCAGGCGGCCGATCGCGCCGTCGCTTTCCCGATAGAGATCGATATGGCGTCGCTGCACGAGTTCCGCCGCGAACACGAGCGGGAGTAGCGCGAACGTGTGATAGTGCAGCGCGCGGTTGCCGCGTTTGACTTCACGTGCAAGCGAACCGTCGGGGCCGATGTCGCGGATGCCTTCGCGAACCCGCAGCAGCCCCGAGTCGACGAGGCTCGTGTTGCCGGTCACGGTACCAATGGCGATCAGGTCGAGTCCGGCCCAGTACACGAGGTTGTTGTGTAGATGGTTGATCGCTTCCGCATCGCGGGTGGCGATCGCGATGCGTTCGAGCCACGGGTCGATCGCGTCGAACCGTGCGCGGTTTGCTTCGCGCACGTCGCGCGGTATGCGCAGGATCACCATCGCGAAGTCGGTGCCGGCCCATGAACGCTCGTAGTCGCCCTGATAACCGGAGATCGGGCCCATCAGCGCATTGGCCCGCGCCCAGCTTTCCAGCAGGCTCACCGCGCACGACCAGTCACCCTGGTCCGCCGACGCATTGAGCCGCGAAATGAAATCGCGCATTGGCTTGACCGCGCGCGCATAGCCGGCGGCGTCGTCGTAGTAGCCGGGCGGATCGATCGTCGCGACGGCCGCCGGGATGTCGCAGGCGCGGGCCGGCGGCACGGCGCAGAAGAGTGCGCTCACGGCGAGCAACGCGGCGAACAGCGGTCGAGTCGACAGGCGGGGCATACGGTCCTCGGTGGTGGCGGTGGCGTGACAAACACGGAAGCCGAACCTTGGGGGAGGACAACATCGCGGCGCCGGACCCGCATGGCCGGCGCAGCACGACGAATCCCGGTGACACGCGGGGCCGTGCAGCCCGCGACCGCTTTCCGTGGCGCACGCAGTCTAGCGCTCCGGTCTTTCATCCGCCTTGCCCGGCGGCAACCGTCTGGCTCGATGCCGAGCCGGCCCACCTTCCACGCGCCGAACGTCGACGCACTTTTTTCAAGACCTCGCCACGTTCGCCCGGTATCATCGCTGCGCTCGCGACCGACGCCATGGGCCAGTGCATGCCGACTCGCGCGCAACCCGCATCGCAAAGAAGACAACACAGGGCCGACGCCGACGGTGCGTCGCGCCGCGATCAGGCCGAATCGGCCACCAGCACGACGGAGCAAGGAACGATGGTAACGGGGACGGGTACGGCGCGACGCGCGAGGGCGATCGCTGCCGGGAG
>NZ_JAAGPG010000249.1:0-237 GCF_017104665.1 Burkholderia sp. Se-20378
TGCATATTGTGATTGGTATGTGTATCATGTGATACTTGGTGAGTGAGCTTATGGCAAGTCAGTGTTCTTGTGTATCGTGATGCTTGCTCTATCTGTTGTTAGCTTGGTAGGTTACGCTAGCGTAGGATAATTTATAAGTTATGTAGTTGGTGCGTATCGTCTTTGCTTTCGTCTGTGTACGTGTTGAGTCCAACGTACAGCAGTTGCGTCATGTGTAGTTGGTTGTTTTTTTTTTTT
>NZ_JAAGPG010000250.1:0-11968 GCF_017104665.1 Burkholderia sp. Se-20378
TGGCACGCGGCCCGATTTCGAATGCGCGGGGGCGTGCACGGTGTCGCCGTCGCGGTTGCGATACGTGTCGTGTCGGTCGAGATCGGCTTCGTTACTGTAGCCGGGCGGTGCGCGGTACGCGTGTGCCGGAAGGGGCAGCGCGGCGCACGCAACGAAGCATGCGGCGGACAGCGTCGCGATGCGCGTCGCGCGGCGGAGCAGGGCAGGCATGGTCTCTCTCGGTCTGTTGTTATCGGTGCCGGGCCGCATGTTAGCCGATCGGCAGAGGAACCGTGCCGCGCCGGGGGCGTGGCGCTACGACGCGCCGGACATCGATGCCGCGCCGTCGGCCAGTGCGGCGTCGAGGATCCATCGGCGGAATGCCGCGACCTTGGGCCGTTCCGCGTGATGCGGCGGATAGACGAGGTAGTACGCGAAATCGTCGAGCCACGCGACCTCGGCGAGCTGCACGAGCCGGCCGCTTGCCAGTTCGCCGCGCACCATCGCGGCCGGCAGCAGCCCGGCGCCCTGGCCGGCGACGATCGCCTGCAGCAACAAGCCCGAATCGTCGAACGCGGCGCCGCGCGGCGGGCCGAAATCGTCGATCCGCTGCGCGCCGAACCAGATGTGCCAGCCCTTGCGTTCGGCGTCGTGCAGTTGCGGCCAGCCGACGAGATCGGCGGGCGTCGCCGGCATGCCGAGCCGTGCGACGAGGTCGGGCGACGCGAGCGCGACGATCTCCACCGTCAGCAGGCGCTCGCTGCACAGCCCGATGTAGCGCCCGAGGCCGTGACGGATCGCGACATCGACGCCGTCGCGCGAGAAATCCGCGAGTGCGTGGCTCGTGACGACCTGCAGGTCGACGTCCGGGCAGGCCTCCCGGAACTGCGCGAGGCGCGGAACGAGCCACGCGGATGCGAAGAACGGCGTGACGCTCACCGTCAGCACGCCGCTGTCGGCAGCGCCCGACACGCGCTGCGACGCATCGGCGATCTGCCTGAATGCGTTGCGCACCGGCGGCAGGTAGTCGCGGCCGGCGGCCGTGAGCAGGATGCCGCGGTTGACGCGCTCGAACAACTGCACGCCGAGATGCGTCTCGAGCGTGCGGATCATCTGGCTTACCGCGCCGGGCGTGACCGACAGCTCCTCGGCGGCCGCCTTCACCGACAGGTGACGGGCGGCCGCTTCGAAGGCGCGCAGCGCGTTAAGAGGCGGCAAGCGGGAACGATTCATTCAGTTTTTCTAAATCGAAAGTCCGTCGAAATATCGTTTGAGACGATGTGTACGCACGAGTACCGTTGACACACCGGATCGCACGCTTCGCGACTGCCTGTCGGCGGCCGATGCGATCAACATAGTTCATCTATATCCATGAGGCAATCCGGACGCTGCCTGTCGGCCGGTGAAACCTGAGAGGAGCATCGTCATGAACCGCCCGGGCGCATCGCGCCTTTTCTACGGCTGGTACGTGGTTGCGGCCGCGTTTGCCGTCACGTTCGTCGGTTTCGGCAGCGCATACACGTTCAGCGCGTTCGTCGAGTCGCTGCAGCGGGATTTCGCCGCATCGCGCGGGCAGATCTCGCTCGTGTTCTCGCTTGCCGGTTTTCTGTATTTCGGTTTCGGCATCATCAGCGGGCCGCTGGCCGACCGCTTCGGCTCGCGGCGGCTTGCCGTCGCCGGGATGCTGCTGACGGGCATCGGGCTCGCGGCTGCCGGCGCCGCGCATACGCTGGTGCAGGTCTATGTCGCGTACGGGCTCGGTGTCGGCCTCGGCGTCGGCTGCGCGTACGTGCCGGCCGTCGGCGCCGTGCAGCGCTGGTTCGTGCGCCGACGCGGCTTCGCGTCCGGGCTCGCGGTCGCCGGGATCGGTGTCGGTACGCTGGTGATGCCGCCCCTTGCGTCCACGCTGATCGCGCACGCCGGCTGGCGCGTCGCGTATTTCACGCTGGCGGTGATCGCGGTCGTGATCGGCGCTGGGATGGCGTTGCTGATCGAGAACGATCCGCGCGGGCGGGGGCTGCTGCCGGATGGAGAGGAGGCCGCGCATGAGCCCGTCGAAGGCGACGGCGCGAAAGTCACCGGGCACGATGCGGGGGCGTCGGTGTCCGGCGCAGCGGCGGGCCGCAAGCCGGTCGCCGCTTCGGCGCCTGCCGGCGCGACGGTGCGCGAAGCCGTCACGTCGCGCCCGTTCGCAAGCCTCTACGCGGCATGCCTCATCTGCTCGTTCGGCGTGTTCGTCCCGTTCGTTCATCTCGTGCCGTACGCACTCGATCATGGCGTCTCGTCATCGACGGCCGTGCTGCTGCTCGGCGCGATCGGCGTCGGCAGCACGGCCGGCCGCTTCTTCCTCGGCGGCCTCGCCGATCGCTTCGGCCGCCGCACATCGCTGCTCGCGATGTTCGCGGGCATGGCCGTCGCGCTCGTTGCGTGGGCCGGCGCCGGCACCGTCGCGACGCTTGCGGCGTTCGCACTCGTGTTCGGCGTGTTCTACGGCGGCTGGGTCGCGGTGCTGCCGGCGGTCGTGATGGACTATTTCGGCGGCCGCAACGTGAGCGGGATCATCGGCGTGCTTTATACGAGCGTCGCATTCGGCACGCTGATCGGGCCCACCGCGGCCGGCTTCATCTACGACGCGGGCGGCGGCTATCTCGTGCCGATCCTGGCCAGCGCCGCCGCCAATGCGATCGCCTTCGCGATCGTCGCGACGACAGGGCGTGCGTCGACGGCCGCACGTGCGGCGCGCGGATAGGCGCGTTTCGGCCGGTGCGCCGTCGCGAATTCCGGTAGGGTGGCCGGATCGTGAAACGAAGGCATCCAGCCGGGAGGCCCCATGACATTCGACGAAGTCCGGCAGATCGCACTGGCGTGGCGCGGCGTCGAGGAAGGTACGTCGTACGGCACGCCCGCACTCAGGGTGAAGGGCAAGATGCTCGCGCGGCTGCGCGAGGACGGCGACACGCTCGTCGTGAACGGCGTTGACCCCGACGAGCGTGCGTGGCTGATCGAATCGGAACCCGACGTGTATTACGTGACGGATCACTACGTCGGCTGGCCGATCGTGCTGGTGCGGCTGTCGGCGGCCCATCCGGACGCCGTGAAAAACCTGCTTCTGCGAGAATGGCAGGCCGTCGTTCCTGCCAAATGGCGCGACGAGATGGTGCGCGGCACGCGCTGACGCGCCCGTTGCAGTCTGGCTGACCCGGCCTCGTCGGATGCTTTCGGCGCGCTCGCGAATCACCGGAAACGGGTACAAGCGTTGCATCGATCGACGTCGATGCAACAAGTGGTTCCATCGAAATTCTTCAATTGGTTCTTAGTGACGAACCGTTTGATGCTTACACTCCTTCGCTTCGAAGGCAGCTGACGAAAGCCGACGGAAAGGGCGCACGCGATGCGCCGGCGCCCTGCGCGCCGCATCGCACCCGCAGCTTCGCAGACTGCGTCGCGCACCGTTCCGGAACGGCCCCCGATCCGGCTGAGCGCCTGCATCCCGTGCACGCGCCGCATCCGGCCCGGCCCAAGAACCACAATTCCCCGTGCTGCCTTCACGCGATACCCGGCCATACCGGAACCGTTTTTTGGAGAGAGACAGATGAGTGGAAGCAACACAGGCCTCGGTACGGGCCTGAAGCAGCGGCACGTGACGATGATGTCGATTGCCGGCGTGATCGGCGCGGGCCTGTTCGTCGGCTCCGGCCACGCCATCGCCGAAGCCGGCCCGGCGGCGATCCTTGCGTATGCGATCGCGGGCGTGCTGGTCGTGCTGGTGATGCGCATGCTCGGCGAAATGGCCGTTGCGCATCCGGACAGCGGTTCGTTCTCCACCTATGCCGATCGCGCGATCGGCCATTGGGCCGGTTTCTCGATCGGCTGGCTGTACTGGTGGTTCTGGGTGCTCGTGATTCCGATCGAGGCGACCGCCGCCGCGACCATCCTCAATGCATGGTTCCCTTCCGTCGCGACCTGGATCTTCGCGCTCGGCATCACGCTGGTGCTGACGGTAACCAACCTGTTCTCGGTCAAGAACTACGGCGAATTCGAATTCTGGTTCGCGCTGATCAAGGTCGTCGCGATCGTCGTGTTCCTGTGCATCGGCGGCGCGGCGATCGTCGGCATCATTCCCGCCCCCGCCGTGTCGGGCGTGTCGAACCTGTTCGTGCACGACGGTTTCATGCCGCACGGTGCGAGTGCGGTGCTCGCTGCGATGCTGACGACGATGTTCTCGTTCCTCGGCACCGAGATCGTGACGATCGCGGCCGCCGAATCGGACAACCCGCAACGCCAGATCGTGCGTGCGACGAATTCGGTGATCTGGCGCATCACGCTGTTCTATCTCGGCTCGATTCTCGTCGTCGCGGCCATCGTGCCGTGGAACGATCCGCTGCTGCCGACGCACGGCTCGTATCAGCGCGCGATGGAGCTGATCGGCGTCCCGAACGCGAAGGCGATCATCGACGTGATCGTGCTCGTGTCGGTCGCGAGTTGCCTGAATTCGGCGCTGTACACCGCGTCGCGGATGCTGTTCTCGCTGTCCAAGCGCAAGGATGCACCCGCGTTCCTGCACCGCACCGATTCCACCGGCACGCCGCGCGCGGCCGTGCTCGCATCGACCGCGTTCGGTTTCGTGACCGTGATCGCGAACTACCTGATGCCGGAGCAGGTGTTCGGCTTCCTGCTGGCGACGTCGGGCGCGATCGCGCTGCTCGTGTATCTCGTGATCGCGATTTCGCAACTGCGGATGCGCAAGACGCTGGAATCGACCGGCGCGGACCTGACGCTGCGGATGTGGTTGTTCCCGTGGCTCACGTGGTTGGTGATCCTGTTCATCTGCGGCACGCTGACCGTGATGCTCGTCAGTGAGGATCACCGGATGGAAGTGGGGGCGACGGCCGTGTTGGCGTTGATCGTGCTGCTGGCGTCGTGGCTGAACAAGCGTGGTCGTGATGCGCAGGCGAGTGAAGGGCGGCGCGTGTCGGCGACGTGATGGAGTGACGTGATGGCGGGCGGAAAGCCCGCGTCATGAAAAATGGCCCGATCGGCATTTGCCGGTCGGGCCATTTTTTTCGTGCCGGAGCACGCGTTGCGCGATGCCATGCGTAGCGCACGGCATCGGCCGATGCAGCTGTCAGACGTTGAACAGGAAGTTCATCACGTCGCCGTCGTGCACGACATATTCCTTCCCTTCCGCGCGCATCTTCCCGGCTTCCTTCGCGCCTTGCTCGCCCTTGTACGTGACGTAGTCGTCGAACGAGATCGTCTGCGCACGGATGAAGCCGCGCTCGAAGTCGGTGTGGATCACGCCGGCCGCCTGCGGTGCCGTGTCGCCGATATGGATCGTCCACGCGCGCACTTCCTTCACGCCCGCGGTGAAGTAGGTCTGCAGGCCGAGCAGCTTGAAGCCAGCACGGATCACGCGGTCGAGGCCCGGCTCTTCCATGCCCATGTCGGCGAGGAACGCTTCCTTGTCCGCATCGTCGAGATCGGCGATTTCCGCCTCGATCGCCGCACACACGGCCACGACCGGCGCATTCTCGCTTTCCGCGTACTTGCGGACCACGTCGAGGTGCGGGTTGTTCTCGAAACCGTCGTCCTTCACGTTGGCGACGTACATCGCCGGCTTCGCGGTGATCAGGCAGAACGGCTTGAGCAGTGCTTCTTCGTCATCCGACAGCGCGAGGCCGCGCACGGCCTTGCCCTGGTCGAGCTGCGCGCGCACCTTCTCGAGCACCGCGACGAGCTTCGCCGCTTCCTTGTCGTTGCCCGACTTCGCAGCCTTCGAATAGCGCGTGAGCGCCTTCTCGACGGTGCCGAGGTCGGCGAGCGCGAGTTCGGTGTTGATCACTTCGATGTCGTCGATCGGGCTGACCTTGCCGGCGACGTGAATGACGTTCTCGTCCTCGAAGCAGCGCACGACGTGCGTGATTGCGTCGGTTTCGCGGATGTTCGCGAGGAACTGGTTACCGAGGCCTTCACCCTTGCTCGCGCCCGCGACGAGGCCCGCGATGTCGACGAATTCGACGATGGCCGGCACGACACGTTCCGGCTTGACGATCTCGGAGAGCGCCTTCAGGCGCGTATCGGGCACTTCGACGATGCCGACGTTCGGCTCGATCGTGCAGAACGGGTAGTTCTCGGCGGCGATGCCGGCCTTGGTCAGCGCATTGAACAGGGTGGACTTGCCGACGTTGGGCAAGCCGACGATGCCGCATTTGAGACTCATGGAATCCTTCGGACGGGTAAGGCGGCGCGGCCGGACAGGGCACGGCGGCGCGGGAAAAAAGGGCGGCCGGCGCTTGGGAGGCGGCGGGCCGACGGTCAAAGACGCTATTGTACCGTGCCGACGCCCCGGATTCCGGGCGGGCGCCGAACGGCCGATGCGGCGGGCCGCCGCGCTGCCGCATCGGCCTGCGATTCTGCTGATTTCCCGCAAAGTCCGGCCGCGTAAGGGTTTGGCCCCGCGGCTATAATGCCCGCCATGACTGCCCACCACACCTTCGACGTCGCCGTGGTCGGCGGCGGGCTCGTCGGCAAGACGGCCGCGCTCGCGCTGACCCAGTCCGGCTACAAGACAGCCTTGCTCGCCCAGCCGGCCACGCCGCGCCCCGCCGATCTCGCATTCGACACGCGCGTCTACGCACTGTCCTCCAGTTCGCAGGCCTTGCTCGAGCGGCTGCGGGTCTGGCAGGCGCTCGATCACAGCCGGCTCGCACCGGTCTACGACATGCGCGTGTACGGCGATGCGCACGCGGAACTGCATTTCTCCGCGTACCAGGCTTCCGTGCCGCAGCTCGCGTGGATCGCCGAATCGTCGCTGGTCGAGGCGTCGCTCGACGCCGCGCTGCGGTTCCAGCCGAATCTCACGTGGTTCGATGCGCGCGCTCAGGGCTTCGACGTGCGCGACGACGCGGCCGTGCTCACGCTGTCGTCGGGGCAGGTGCTCGAAGCGGATCTCGTCGTCGGCGCGGACGGCGCGCATTCGTGGGTGCGCTCGCAAATGGGGGCCAAAGTCGAGCGGCGCGATTACCGGCAAACCGGCGTCGTCGCGAACTTCAAGGCGTCGCTGCCGCACCGTGAGACGGCCTACCAGTGGTTCCACGAAGGCGAGATCGTCGCGCTGCTGCCGCTGCCGGACGGCCATGTGTCGCTCGTCTGGTCCGCGCACACCGCGCATGCGGACGAATTGCTCGCACTCGACTCGGCGCAGCTTGCGGCCGAGGTCGAGCGCCTGTCGCATGGCCAGGTCGGCACGCTCGACTGCGTGACGCCGGCTGCCGGCTTCCCGCTGGCGCTGCAGACGGTCGACAAGCTGATCGCGCCGCGCGTCGCGCTCGTCGGCGATGCCGCGCACCTGATCCACCCGCTCGCGGGGCAGGGGATGAACCTCGGGCTGCGCGACGTCGCGGCGCTCGCCGATGCGATCGCGGGGAAGGAGAGCTTCCGCAACCTCGGCGATACGGTGCTGCTGCGCCGCTACGAGCGTTCGCGCCGCGAGGACATCCGCGCGCTGATGGTCGCGACCGACGGGCTGCAGCGGCTGTTCGCGGTGCCGGGCTCGCTCGCGAAGGCCGTGCGCAACGCGGGTATGGCCTTCGTCGGCGCGCAGCCGCTCGTGAAGCGCTGGCTCGTGTCGGCCGCGCTCGGCTGATCGAACCTTCGGCCGCTTCGCCGGTCGGACACGGTTCCGTTACGGCGTACACTGTGCCGTGCACACCGATTGAGCTGAAGGAAGATTTCGATGAAAAAAACGATCCGCATCGCGTCGCTGGCGCTGGCCGTCACGATGGCGACGCTTGGCTGCACCGCGCAGGCCGACCAGACCACCGACAAGCTGAAAGCGACGCTGCAGGCCCGCCTCGGCAGCGACGCGCCGATCAAGAGCGTGTCGAAAGCGCCGGTCGCCGGCCTTTACGAAGTGAACCTCGGCTCGCAGATCATCTATAGCGATGCGGCTGGCGATTACGTGCTGCTCGGCGATCTCGTCGACACCAAGACGCACAAGAACCTGACCGACGCGCGCCTGTCCGAAATCAACAAGATCGACTTCGCGAGCCTGCCGTTCGCGAATGCGATCAAGGTCGTCAAGGGCAACGGCGCCCGCAAGATCGCGGTGTTCTCCGATCCGAACTGCCCGTACTGCAAGAAGCTCGAGACGACGCTGCAGTCGGTCGACAACGTGACCGTCTACACGTTCCTGTACCCGGTGCTGTCGCCGGATTCGACCGCGAAGTCGAAGGCGATCTGGTGTGCGACCGACCGCGCGAAAACGTGGCAGGGCTGGATGCTCGACCATCGCGCACCGTCCGGCGCCGGTACCTGCGATACCACCGCGCTCGACAAGAACCTCGCGCTCGGCCGCGGGATGAATGTCACGGGCACGCCGACGATCTTCCTGCCGGACGGCCGCCGCCTGCCGGGCGCCGTGTCGGCCGACCAGCTCAACCAGGCGCTCGCCTCGAGCAAGTAACCGACCACACGCCGGGCCGCATGGCCTGGCCAGCGAGGGGCGCCCGCATCTGCCGGCGCCTCTCTTCGTTTCCGCCGCCGTATTCGACCGACCGATTGCCACGATGACCCAGCCGATCCGCTATTCGATTGTCCCGAAAGATCTTGCCGCGCACCTGTTCGAAGTGTCGGTGACGGTCACCGATCCCGATCCCGAAGGCCAGCGTTTTTCGCTGCCGGTGTGGATTCCGGGCAGCTACCTCGTGCGCGAGTTCGCGCGCAACATCGTGACGCTCGGCGCATTCAACGACGCGGGCCGCAAGGTGCGGATCGCGAAGACCGACAAGCACACGTGGCAGGCTGCACCCGTGAACGGCGCGCTGACGCTGCGCTACGACGTGTATGCATGGGATCTGTCGGTGCGCTCCGCGTATCTCGACGAAGCGGGCGGCTTCTTCAACGCGACGGCCGTGTTCCTGAGCGTCGCCGGACGCGAGGACGCGCCGTGTGAAGTCGACATCGCGAAGCCGGCCGGCGCGGCGTTCCGCGCGTGGCGCGTCGGTACGTCGCTGCCCGAGGGACGCGGCACCAAGCGCTACGGGTTCGGTGCATATCGCGCATCGAACTACGACGAGCTCTCCGACCATCCGGTGACGATCGGCGAATTCGCGCTCGCGACGTTCGACGCGCACGGCGTGCCGCATGACATCGTGATCGCGGGGCGCGTGACGCAGCTCGACATGGAGCGCCTGCGTACCGACCTGAAGCGCGTGTGCGAAGCGCAGATCGCGCTGTTCGAGCCGAAATCGAAGAAAGCGCCGATGGACCGCTACGTGTTCATGACGCTGGCGGTCAGCGACGGCTACGGCGGCCTCGAGCATCGCGCGTCGACCGCGCTGATCTGCAACCGCACCGACCTGCCGGTGAAGGGGCGGCCCGAAACGACGGAAGGCTATCGCACGTATCTCGGTCTCTGCAGCCACGAGTACTTCCATACGTGGAACGTGAAGCGCATCAAGCCGGCGGCGTTCGTGCCGTACGACCTGTCGAAGGAAAACTACACGTCGCTGCTGTGGCTGTTCGAAGGCTTCACGTCGTATTACGACGACCTGATGCTGGTGCGCAGCGGGCTGATGTCGCAGGACGAATATTTCGCGGCGCTTGGCCGCACGGTCGGCGGCGTGCTGCGCGGCACGGGGCGCCTGAAGCAGAGCGTCGCGGAAAGCTCGTTCGACGCGTGGATCAAGTACTACCGCCAGGACGAGAACGCGACCAACGCGATCGTCAGCTACTACACGAAGGGTTCGCTCGTCGCGCTCGCCTTCGATCTCGCGATCCGCGCGCAGACGCGCAACAAGAAGTCGCTCGACGACGTGATGCGTCTGCTGTGGCAGCGCTACGGCCGCGATTTCTACCGCGGCAAGCAGGCGGGCGTCGAGGAAAACGAAGTCGAGGCGCTGATCGAAGCGGCGACGGGCGTCGCGCTCGGCCGCCTGTTCGCCGATGCCGTGCACGGCACGCGTGATCTGCCGCTCGCCGAGCTGCTCGAACCGTTCGGCGTGACGCTCGCGCCCGATGTCGCGAACGGCGCGACTGCGAAACCGACGATCGGCGCGCGCCTGCGCGGCGGCGCGGACTGCACGTTCGCGGCCGTCTACGAAGGCGGCGCCGCGCATCGCGCGGGGCTGTCGGCTGGCGACACGCTGATCGCAGTCGACGGGCTGCGCGTCACGGGCACCAACCTCGACGCACTGCTCGCGCGCTACCGGCCGGGTGACAAGGTCGAGGTTCACGCGTTCCGGCGCGACGAGCTGCGCACCGCGAAACTGAAGCTCGACGGCCCGGAAGTCACGCGCTACCGGCTGACGGCGGCGGCGAAGCCGGCTGCGGTCTCGAAGGCCCGGGAGGCCTGGCTGAAGGGTTGAACGATCTGAAGCGGGTATCGGGGCGCGATCGAGGATTGTTCTGCTGCTGCAACAATCCGTCGCCTTGAACCCGCTTTTTCGCGGACATGCGGCCACGCACAATGGCGTCACTCGCGCTACCAAAGCGCAACCCTACTGGAGCCTGACATGACGACCATTCTGCAAATCAATTCCGCTGCACGTTCGCAAGGTGCGCAATCCACGCTGCTGGCCAACGAACTGACGGCAAAGCTGCAACAATCGAACCCCGGCGCGAAGGTCGTGGTTCGCGACTTGCTGGCCGATGCACTGCCGCACCTCGACGAATCGGTGCTCGGCGCGTTCTTCACGCCGGCCGACAAGCGCACCGCGGAACAGAATGCGATCGTCGCGAAGAGCGATGCACTGATCGCCGAGCTGCAAGCAGCCGACGTCATCGTGATCGGCGCACCGATGTACAACTTCGGCATCTCGTCGCAACTGAAGACGTACTTCGACTGGATCGCACGTGCAGGCGTCACGTTTCGCTATACCGAGAACGGTCCGGAAGGCCTGATCAAGGGCAAGAAGGTTCACGTGGTGACGGCCCGAGGCGGCAAGTACGCCGGTACGCCGAATGACAGCCAGACCCCGTACCTGCGTACGTTCCTCGGCTTCGTCGGCATGACCGACGTGAACTTCATCTTCGCGGAAGGCCTGAACCTCGGCCCGGATGCGCAAAGCGCCGCGCTGGCTGGCGCACGCGAAGCGATCGCCGCCGCGTAAGGTCGATGCGGGTGCGCCGCCCCGCAGCAACGTCCGATAAAAAACGCCGCGTCCCGAAAGGGGCGCGGCGTTTTTGCATGCCGGTTGGCGTGGCCGAAAAAATCGGCGGCGCGGCCGTTATGCGAGCGTTTCCGCCACTTCCGGCAGGCGCCAGTCGATCGGTTCGCGGCCTGCCTCGACCAGATAGTCGTTCGCGAGCGCGAAATGGCGGCAGCCGAGGAAGCCGCGGTGCGCGGACAGCGGCGACGGATGCGGCGCCTCGAGCACGCAGTGTGCGCTTGCGTCGAACAGCGCGCGCTTCGCCTGCGCATGTGCGCCCCACAGCATGAAGACGAGCCCGCGATGGCGACCGGCGAGTTCGCGGATCAGCGTGTCCGTGCACTGCTCCCAGCCGCGCTTCGCATGGCTCGCGGCGGCACCGCGCTCGACCGTCAGCACCGTGTTGAGCAGCAGCACGCCCTGACGCGCCCAGGTGTCGAGGCAGCCGTGGCGCGGCGTGTCATGACCGAAGTTCGCGGCGATTTCCTTGAAGATGTTGCGCAGCGACGGCGGGGTGCGCACGGCCGGCGGCACCGAGAACGCGAGCCCGTGCGCCTGCGGCGTGCCGCGATCGTCGCCGTGGTACGGATCCTGGCCGAGGATCACGACTTTGACGTCGTCCGGGCTCGTCAGGCGCAGCGCGCGGAACACGTCGGTCGGGTAGACCATCTTGCCGGCCGCACGCGCGTCATCGACGAAGCGGCACAGCGGCGCGTACGCGTCGCTGTCGGTAAAGGGCTTCAGCACGTCGCGCCAGACGGTCGGCAGCGCGTCGAATTGCGCGGCGAGGTGCGGGACGTTGGCGGCCGCGGGCTGCGGCGCCGTCGGGGCCGCAGCCG
>NZ_JAAGPG010000251.1:0-12021 GCF_017104665.1 Burkholderia sp. Se-20378
TGTTGCTCCTCGGGCTGACCGCGGCAGGGCAGCACGGCGGCGCGGCATTCCCGCTCGCGATGCTGGCTGTCGCCGTCGCGGCAGGCGCCGGCTATGCGGCGCACGCGCGTCGGGTCATGGCGCCGGTGGTCGACCTGCGCCTGCTCGCACAGCCGCTGCTGCGGATCGGCGTGGTGGTCTATCTGTGCGTGCCGGGCACCTTTACGGGCGTCAACCTGGTCGCGTCGCTCTATCTGCAGAACGCGCTCGGATTGAGCGCCGCGCATGCCGGCGCACTGATGCTGCCGTGGGCGATCGCGGCGTTCTTCGCGATCGCGACCACGCGCCGCTGCTTTCCGCGCCACGGCGCGAAGCCGTTGTTCGCGTGCGGCATCGTGATCGACTGCATCGGCATCGCACTGCTCGCGACGCCGTGGGCCGGCGTCGAGGCCGTGCGCATCGCGGCGTTCGCGGCGATGGGCTTCGGCGCGAGCCTGTGCACGAGCACGTCGCAAAGCGCGGCGTTCGTCGATGTGCCGGCCGACCGGATGGGCGACGCGAGCGCGCTGTGGAACATCAACCGCCAGTTGAGCTTTTGCGTTGGCGTGGCCGCGCTCGGCAGCGCGCTCAATGCGTTGCTGGCGCTCGATGCGGGCGGCTCGTCGCTCGCGCCGTACCGTTGGTGCTTCGGGCTGGCGGTCGTGCTGACGTTGCTGCCGCTCGGCCTGATCGCGCGGCTTCCCGCGCACCGTGCGCCGGTCGCGCACCCCGTTTCATCCCACTCCTGAGAACCTGAGAACCTGAGAGTCTTATGAATCTGCCGAATCCGTATTTCAAGGAAGTCGTCGACACCGTGGCCGACATCGCGTGCTGGTTGTCCGGCCGTGCCGGCCCCGAGCGGCTCGCGACGCTGATGGCGCGTTTCTCGCCGGGATTTTCGATGATCACGATGTCGGGTTCGGCGCTCGATTACGCGGGCATCGATGCGCTGTTTTCACACGGGCACGGCGCGCGGCCGGGGCTGGCGATCGACATCGACGAATTGCGCGGGCTGGCCGTGTGGTCCGATGGCGCGACGATCGGCTATCGCGAGACGCAGACCGATGCGCAAGGGCGGCGCACGGTGCGGCGCTCGACCGTCGTGTTCCGGCGCGAAGCGGATGGGCTGATCGTATGGCGTCATCTGCACGAGACACCGGTCGCCGCATGAGCGAGGGCATCCGCCGCCTTGCATGAAGTGGTGCGGATGTCGTGCCGTCGTTACTTGTCCAGCTCCGGATAGTGCCGGAAGATGCCCATGTCGTTGAATGGAATGCGGCGTTCCGACTCGAGATAGAGCGCGACAGGCGGATGCAGTGCGACGCGGTCGTGCAGCGCGACCAGCGCCGCGATCTTCCGCTCCGCACGCTTCATCGCTTTCGGAAATGCGTAGCGCAGGCCCTCGATCAACTGGAACATCGACAGGTCCGCATAGCTGAGTGCGTTGCCGGCGAGATAACCGCTCTTGTGCGGATTCTGGTCGAGTACGCGCTCGAAGTAGCCGAGGAATTTCGGCAACCGGTTTTCCAGAAAATCGGCCGCGCGCTCGGCGGCTTCCGCCTGCTGATCCTCGTAATAGAGGCCGCTTGCGATCGGATGGTGCGTGTCGTGGATCTCGGTGACGAAATCGGCGACGGTCAACTGAAGCTGGTGCACCCACAGCCGGCCGGCTTCGTCGCCGGGCGCGAGCCCCAGCCGCGCGCCGAGAAACAGCAGGATGTTCGCGGTCTGCCCGATGACGATGTCGCCGGCTTTCAGGAACGGCGGCGCGAACGGCACGCATTCGGCCTTCGTGCTGTCCATCATGCGCATCATGGCAGGCACGCCCATGCCGCGCCCCGATTCGCGCGCAACGTCGACATAGTCGGCTTCGGCCGCTTCGAGCGCGAGCCGCACATACTCGCCCCGGCCCTGGATCTCGGGCCAGTAATACAGTTCGTATCGCATGCTGTTTTCCCGTTCGTTGAACCGGCTGCCACCGGCATCGTGACGACCGGGCGGCCGCGTGTCGCGCGCCACCCGCTGCGAATAGACAGTCTAGGCGATCGCGGGAAAAGTGCCGCGTGCGTCGTGCGCTACGCGCCGCGCTCGCCGCCTTCGGGGCCGTAGAAGAACACCCACGTCGAGAAGTCGTCGGAGAAGCCGACGAAGCGGTGCTCGGCGTATGCCGGGACGAACAGCACGTCACCGGCCGCGACTTCGCTTTCGCGTCCGTCGACGACGAAGCGCGACGTGCCCGTGGCGATCGCGTAGACCTCGTCGCGCGTATGCGGCTTCTGCTTGTCCTCGATGCGCGGCCGGTACAGCTCGACGTCGAGCGAGCCGTGGCGAAACAGCGTGGTGAACAGCGTGCCTTCTTCGTCGAGGCGGGCGAGCGATTCGTTCAGGCCGAGCTTCATGGCGGGGGGCTCCGGATCCGGATCGGGGGGACTTGGGCAAGCGCGTTGCGCCATCGTATCTCGAAATCAGGCGCGCGATGTTCGGCGCCCGACGAGGCACGCGAATCGCGTTGCTCGCCACCCATGAAACGGCGATGGCATGCGCTCGCCATGGATGAAACGCGTGCGTCCACCGATGAAACGTCGTGACGATCGTCCGCATTCGATCGACAGGTTCACCGCGATTTAATAAACGCCCACTACGATCGCGCATCGTCAATCGACCGATGCGCAGCGATTCGATTCGAGCGTCGACCCTGCCATCCATCGCCCAACCGCGCGACGCGTCAGGTTGTCATTTCCCGTGAACCCGCGATTTGCAACGCCGTGGCCGGCTGCCGGCGTTGCTCGCATCATTTCGTATTTCTCATGAATCTGAACCCCTCAGCTTCTTTACGCAGAAAATTCCTGGCTGCCGCGCCCGCGGTTGCCGTGGCACCGTTGCTGAGCGCATGCGGCGGTGACGACGTCACGTCGGCGCCCGTTACCGATGCGGCGCTGGCCGCGCAGATGTCCGCGAAGCTCAACGCGCAGCTGGGCGACGCGGCGACGGTCAATGCGATCGTGCCGGCGTTGACCGATGTCGGCTTCACGTGGGATCTGCCGACGGCGCCGGCCGCGCAGATCGGCGCGATCGTCGCGTACAGCTTCGGCAATCGCCCGAATGCGGCAAGCGGCAACACGTCGAGCACCGGCGGCAACCAGTCCGCGCTGCCCGACCCGGGGCCCGTCAACGAAGCGCTCGCGGATGCCGTGTACCGGATTCGCCAGTTGAAACCGGTGAAGGTCTACGCGCAGTGGGAGATCGCGCGCTTTCTCGTGTCGAAGTACGGAATGGGTACCGACGTGCTGTCGTCGGTCGAGCCGGTGATCGCGAACGACGGCTCGATCGTGTACCTGAGCACGGCCGGCGTCGCGGCCGTGGCCGTGTCGCGCGCGGGCGGCGCGGCCGCGATGGGCACCGTTGCGGTGGTCGGCCATCGCGACCATGCGAAGCGCTGCATCCAGACTTCGCAACAGGCCGGCATGAAGGCCGCCGCGGTGGCCGAAGTGTCGCTGCCGACGATGTACGACCCGCAATCGGGCCAGCCGTGGACGCGCAACCGCAGCCTCTATCTCGTGCACGACATGTATGCGCAAATGCTTGGCCGCGCGGTGGCCGCGACGATGCAGGCGTTCCCGAAGGGCTGACGCCTTCCGCTCATCACTCGACTCTCATGACCATGACGACCCGCCGCCATTTCCTGGCTTCCACTTCCTTGTTCGCCGCTTCGTCTGCGGCGATTGCCCCCGCTTTCGCGAGCGATGCCCCCGTTTCCGATGCGGAATTGCAGCGCCAGATGCTCGGCAAGCTGACGAACGAACTGAACGATCGCGCGACCGCCACCGACGAAACCGGCTACCTGTTCGACACGTTTTTCTCGTGGACGCCGCCGACCGTCGACGCTGCCGGCATCAACACGATTGCCGCGTTCAGCTTCGGCAGTCGTGCCGGGGCATCGGGTGCCGCACCCGTGCCTGGCCCCGTGAACGAGGCGATTGCCGACGCCGTGTTTCAGCTTCGACAGAAGGTCCCGGCCCCGATCTACGCGCAGCAGGAAGTCGCGAGCGTGCTTGCATCGAAGTACGGGCTGACGGCCGGTGTGACGTCGATCGCGACGCCGGCCCTGGCTGCCGGCAGCCCGATTCCGACGCCCGACGGCGTGGCCGCCGCGATCGTCAAGCAGGCCGGCTCGGCCGCGGCGCTCGGCAAGGTCGCCGTGGTCACGCATTCGGATCAGGCATCGATCGCCGTACGCGTGTCGACTGCGGCAGGGATGCAGGCCGCGGTGCCGGCCGGGCTCACGCTGCCGTCGCTCTACGACACGTCGGCGGTGATGCCGGCGTTGCGGCGGCGCGATCTCTACCTGATGAGCAACGCGGGCGTGCAGCTCGGCATGCTGCGGCTCGACCTGATCAATCGCGAGTACCCGAACGGCTGAAGCCGCGACGCATCGGCGCGCGCGATCCGGGCTTTGCCATCGCGCTGCGCCGGATGCCGCGTGCCCCGTTTGCCGGGTAATGCCGATACAGGTATTGGCACTACCAGCCAAACCACTGTTTTTAATGGGTTTTTTCGCGTCCGGCCTGCGCCGTGACGCGTTCTGCGTGGCATAATCGACCGCATCCGCAAGGCTTGTAGTCACAACGACCCCGCATACCCATGGCACAGACTCTCTACGACAAACTGTGGAACACCCACGTGGTCCACACCGAGGAAGACGGCACGACTCTGCTCTACATCGACCGTCAGCTGCTGCATGAAGTCACGAGCCCGCAGGCGTTCGAAGGGCTGAAGATCGCGCAGCGTCCGGTGTGGCGCATCAGCGCGAACCTGGCCGTGTCGGACCACAACGTGCCGACCACCGATCGCAGTCACGGCATCGCCGATCCCGTCTCGAAGCTCCAGGTCGACACGCTCGACGCGAACTGCGATGCGTTCGGCATCACGCAGTTCAAGATGAACGACGTGCGCCAGGGCATCGTCCACATCATCGGGCCGGAGCAGGGCGCGACGCTGCCCGGCATGACGATCGTGTGCGGCGATTCGCATACGTCGACGCACGGCGCATTCGGCGCGCTCGCACACGGCATCGGCACGTCGGAAGTCGAGCACGTGCTCGCCACGCAAACCCTGCTGCAGAAGAAGAGCAAGAACATGCTCGTGAAGGTCGAAGGCACGCTGCCGCGCGGTTGTACCGCGAAGGACATCGTGCTCGCGATCATCGGCAAGATCGGCACGGCCGGCGGCACGGGCTATGCGATCGAATTCGGCGGCTCGACGATTCGCGCGCTGACGATGGAAGGCCGCATGACCGTCTGCAACATGGCGATCGAAGCCGGTGCGCGCGCGGGCATGGTTGCCGTCGACGACACGACGATCGATTACCTGTTGGGCCGCCCGTTCGTGCCGACTGGCGCGGAATGGAACCAGGCCGTCGAATACTGGCGCCAGTTCAAGTCGGACGACGGCGCGCAGTTCGATCGCGTGGTCGAGCTGAACGCAGCCGAGATCGTCCCGCAGGTCACGTGGGGCACGTCGCCGGAAATGGTCACGTCGATCGACGGTCGCGTGCCGGATCCCGAGCGCGAGAAGGACCCGGTCAAGCGCGATGCGATGGAGCGCGCGCTGGCCTACATGGCGCTCGAGCCGAATACGCCGATCGAATCGATCAAGGTCGACAAGATCTTCATCGGCTCGTGCACGAACGCGCGAATCGAAGACATCCGTGCAGCCGCCTATGTCGTGAAGAAACTGAACCGTCGCGTCGCGTCGAACGTGCGGCTCGCGATGGTGGTGCCGGGCTCGGGCCTCGTGAAGGCGCAGGCCGAGCGCGAAGGGCTCGACAAGGTGTTCACGGACGCCGGCTTCGAATGGCGCGAGCCGGGCTGCTCGATGTGCCTCGCGATGAACGCCGATCGGCTCGATCCGGGCGAGCGCTGCGCGTCGACGTCGAACCGCAACTTCGAAGGCCGGCAGGGCGCGGGCGGTCGCACGCACCTCGTGAGCCCCGCGATGGCGGCAGCCGCGGCGATCGAAGGC
This sequence comes from Burkholderia sp. Se-20378, assembly GCF_017104665.1. Classification (NCBI taxonomy): domain Bacteria; kingdom Pseudomonadati; phylum Pseudomonadota; class Betaproteobacteria; order Burkholderiales; family Burkholderiaceae; genus Burkholderia; species Burkholderia sp. Se-20378. The sequence continues at coordinate 6,040 of NZ_JAAGPG010000251.1, forward strand.
CACTTCGTCGACATTCGCAAGCTGGGGTAACGCGTGACGGCATCGAAGGTCATTGCGCGGCTGGTTGCCGCGCTGGCGCTGGCGGGGCTGGGTTTCGGCCTCGCGGGCTGCAATACCGTCCAGGGCTTCGGGCAGGACGTCAACGCTGCCGGCAGCGCGCTGAAGCGCGCCGCGGAGTGACGTCCCCCACCGAGAATTTGTCGATGTGCGCCGGCTGAACGCCGGCCCTTCAACCGGATAGACGGATCATGGAAAAATTCACAGTGCATACCGGCGTCGTGGCGCCGCTCGATCGCGAAAACGTCGACACCGACGCGATTATCCCGAAGCAGTTCCTGAAGTCGATCAAGCGCACGGGTTTCGGCCCGAACGCGTTCGACGAATGGCGTTACCTCGATCACGGCGAGCCGGGCCAGGACAACTCGAAGCGTCCGCTGAATCCCGACTTCGTGCTGAACCAGCCGCGCTACCAGGGCGCATCGGTGCTGCTCGCGCGCAAGAACTTCGGCTGCGGCAGCTCGCGCGAGCACGCGCCGTGGGCGCTGCAGCAGTACGGCTTCCGCGCGATCATCGCGCCGAGCTTCGCTGATATCTTCTTCAACAACTGCTACAAGAACGGCTTGCTGCCGATCGTGCTGACCGAGCAGCAGGTCGATCACCTGTTCAACGAGACGGTCGCGTTCAACGGCTTCGAGGTGACGGTCGACCTCGACGCGCAAGTGGTGCGCACGGGCGACGGCCGCGAGTATCCGTTCGAGATCACCGCGTTCCGCAAGTACTGCCTGCTGAACGGCTTCGACGACATCGGCCTCACGCTGCGCCACGCGGACAAGATCCGCCAGTTCGAAGCCGAGCGCCTCGTGAAGCAGCCGTGGCTCAACACCAAGCTGGTCGGCTGACAGCACCTTTCGGGCGGGCGCGCCGGCGGCGCGTTCGCCGGCCTGCCTCCATAAAAACCTACCCAGTCAGGAATTTCGCATGAAGATTGCAGTGCTGCCCGGCGACGGCATCGGTCCGGAAATCGTCAATGAAGCCGTGAAGGTGCTGAACGCACTCGACGAGAAGTTCGAACTCGAACAGGCGCCGGTCGGCGGCGCGGGCTACGCGGCAAGCGGCCATCCGCTGCCGGACGCGACGCTGAAGCTCGCGAAGGAAGCCGACGCGATCCTGTTCGGCGCCGTCGGCGACTGGAAGTACGACTCGCTCGAGCGCGCGCTGCGCCCCGAGCAGGCGATCCTCGGGCTGCGCAAGCACCTCGAGCTGTTCGCGAACTTCCGCCCGGCGATCTGCTATCCGCAGCTCGTCGATGCATCGCCGCTGAAGCCCGAGCTGGTCGCGGGCCTCGACATCCTGATCGTGCGCGAACTGAACGGCGACATCTACTTCGGCCAGCCGCGCGGCGTGCGCGCTGCACCGGACGGCCTGTTCGCCGGCGAGCGCGAAGGCTTCGACACGATGCGTTATTCGGAGCCGGAAGTGCGCCGCATCGCGCACGTCGCGTTCCAGGCGGCCCGCAAGCGCGCGAAGAAGCTGCTGTCGGTCGACAAGGCGAACGTGCTCGAGACGTCGCAGTTCTGGCGCGACATCATGATCGACGTGTCGAAGGAATACGCGGACGTCGAGCTGTCGCACATGTACGTCGACAACGCGGCCATGCAGCTCGCGAAGGCGCCGAAGCAGTTCGACGTGATCGTCACCGGCAACATGTTCGGCGACATCCTGTCGGATGAGGCGTCGATGCTGACGGGCTCGATCGGCATGCTGCCGTCGGCGTCGCTCGACAAGAACAACAAGGGCTTGTACGAGCCGTCGCACGGTTCGGCGCCGGACATCGCGGGCAAGGGCATCGCAAACCCGCTCGCGACGATCCTGTCGGCCGCGATGATGCTGCGCTACTCGCTGAATCGCGCGGAGCAGGCCGATCGCATCGAGCGCGCGGTGAAAACGGTGCTCGAACAAGGCTACCGTACGGGCGACATCGCGACGCCGGGCTGCCAGCAGGTCGGCACGACGGCGATGGGCGACGCGGTGCTCGCGGCGCTGTAACGCAATCATGTAGAAAGGGTGCGAACGGGCCGCGAAATCGGCCGGTTCGCAAGCGGTTGGCCGTTGTGCGGGCCACCGGCTTTGTGTAGACTCGAACGATGGCGCATTTTTCCCTGATCTCCCCGGTCTTGAAACTCCACGGCAACATTGCCCGTGCGGGTGCGCGCGCCATCGTCATCACGAAAACCATTACCACGAAAACGATCATTAAACGCTGATCGTCCGTCGTGCCCGCCTATTTCCCCGCGCGGTCACACCGGGGACGGAAATGGCGGGGAAGCTCCATCAAAGGGTTAGTCATGAACGTAGGTCTCGTAGGTTGGCGCGGCATGGTCGGCAGCGTCCTGATGCAGCGCATGCAGGAAGAGGGCGATTTCGACCTGATCGAACCGGTGTTTTTCAGCACCAGCAACACGGGCGGCAAAGCGCCGTCGTTCGCGAAAAACGAGACTACGCTCAAGGACGCGACCAACGTCGACGAGCTGAAGAAGTGCGACGTGATCATCACGTGCCAGGGCGGCGACTACACGAACGACGTGTTCCCGAAGCTGCGCGCGGCCGGCTGGAACGGCTACTGGATCGATGCGGCATCGTCGCTGCGGATGAAGGATGACGCGGTCATCATTCTCGATCCGGTCAACCTCGACGTGATCAAGGACGCGCTCGTCAAGGGCACGAAGAACTTCATCGGCGGCAACTGCACGGTCAGCCTGATGCTGATGGCGCTCGGCGGCCTGTTCCGCGAGAACCTCGTCGACTGGATGACGGCGATGACCTACCAGGCCGCATCGGGCGCGGGCGCGCAGAACATGCGCGAGCTGCTGTCGCAGATGGGCACGCTGAACGGCGCGGTGAAGGAGCAGCTCGCCGATCCGTCTTCCGCGATCCTCGACATCGACCGCCGCGTGCTGGCCGCGATGAACAGCGATGCGATGCCGACGAGCAACTTTGGTGTGCCGCTCGCCGGTTCGCTGATTCCGTGGATCGACAAGGATCTCGGCAACGGGATGTCGAAGGAAGAGTGGAAGGGCGGCGCGGAAACCAACAAGATCCTCGGCAAGCCGGGCATGGGCGAGCCGGGTTCGATCCCGGTCGACGGCCTGTGCGTGCGGATCGGCGCAATGCGCTGCCACTCGCAGGCGCTGACGATCAAGCTGAACAAGGACGTGCCGCTCGACGAGATCAACGGCATCCTCGCGTCGGCGAACGACTGGGTGAAGGTCGTGCCGAACGAGCGTGAAGCGTCGATGCGCGACCTGTCGCCGGCGAACGTCACGGGCACGCTGACGGTGCCGGTCGGCCGCCTGCGCAAGCTCGCGATGGGCGGTGAATACCTGTCGGCGTTCACGGTCGGCGATCAACTGCTGTGGGGCGCGGCCGAGCCGCTGCGCCGCATGCTGCGCATCCTGCTCGACAAGTAAGTTGCGTGTCCGGCCCGCGAGACGCGGGCCGCGGTGCACAAGATCGCGCGCCGCGTCGGCCTTGACGATATCGAGGCTGGCGCGGCGCGTTTTTCATGCGCGGGTCAGCGCATGTTCAGGAGCGTCTGGTCGACGGTCTGCTGCGTCTTGATCGTCTGCGCGTTGGCCTGGTAATCGCGCTGCGCCTTGATCAGGTTCACGAGCTCGGTCGTCAGGTCGACGTTCGAGTTTTCCAGCGCGCTCCCCTGCAGCGTGCCGTGGTTCGTGCTGCCCGGCGCGGAGATCTGCGGCACGCCCGATGCGGAGGTTTCCACATACTGGTTGCCGCCGATGTTCTCGAGCCCGTTCGGGTTGTTGAAGTTCGCGAGCGCGATCAGGCCGAGCACCGCACTCTGGCCGTTCGAGTAGTTGCCGGTGAGCTTGCCGTCGGTGCCGATCGAGAACGTCGTCAGCGTGCCGCTCGCGAAGCCGTCCTGTGCGAGATTGTTCACGCCGCTCTTTCCGCCGAACTGCGTCGTGCCGCCCAGGTCGAGCGTCAGGTTCTGCGGATTGGCGCCGCCCGATGCGTTGGGGATCGAGAACGCGAACTGGCCGAGGCTCGGCGTCGGTTGGCCGGTGGCGGCCGACGTCGTCGAACTGATCCGGCCCGATGCGTCGAACGTGACGGTGCCGAGATTCGTCGGCGTCTGGCCCTGCACGCCCGCGTAGGCCTGCCAGGTGCCGGCCGCGTTCTTCGTGAAATACATCGAGACCTGTTGCGAGCCGCCGAGCGTGTCGTACACCTGGATCGACGAATTGTAGTTGTACGTGGTGTTGTCGCCCGCGTTGAACGGCGTCTTGGCCGGCACCTTGTCCTGCGAGTTCAGGTTGAACTGGCCGGTGATCTTCGTCGTCGCCTGCGGCGAGATGTTGTTGGTCGGCGCCTGCAGCGGCACGGTCGCCGCGGTGTTGATCACGCCGCCCGGGCCTGCCGCATAGCCCATCAGGTTGCGGTTTTGCGCGTCGACGATAGCGCCGCTCTTGTCGCGGTGGAATACACCGTCACGCGAGTAGGTCGTCATGCCGTTGTTCGACATCTGGAAGAAGCCGTTGCCGTTGATCGCGATGTCGAGCGACGACTTCGTCGAGTTGATCGTCCCCTGGCCGAATTGTTGCTGCACCGACGTGAGCCGCGTGCCGATGCCGATCTGCGTGTTGGTCGACGTCGCAACCGAATTCGCGTACATGTCGGCGAAGTTCGCGCGACCCTGCTTGAAGCCAACGGTGTTTGCGTTCGCGATGTTGTTGCCGATCACGTCGAGATGGTTCGCCGCGCCGGCCAACCCGCTCAAACCCTGTTGATAGCCCATGTTCGATCCCCGTAACGAGCTGGTGAGTAAATGCAGTCGTGCGACTGCGCGATGCCTCCCTGGCACCTCACGGCGTCAACCCGGCCGACCGCGTGCCCGCTTTTACGGCGGGTGCGAGCGCGATGGTCGAACTGCGCCGATTCTTGTTTGAAGACGATCCTAGCGACGGCAATTATTTGATCTGTGTAATTTTGTGTAATGTAATTGAATTGCTGTCGAAATGATTGATTTCGTATGAGCAATGAAGCGGGTGCGAGGCTGGAGAGCCTTGTGGCGCGGGGGGTTGGCGGCGAAAATGTTCAATTCGACGATCAGAGAGGGGAATTGGCCTCTTATCGGTCAATTGAAATTTATTTGAATGGGGTGATGGCCGGATGGATTTATTTTGATTGGCGCTTGTTAATCCATTAACGGCAGGCAACGCGAATTATTGAGCAAACGTAGCGGATTTCCCGGTCGTGGCTTCGCGTCGGGCCAGGGTTGCGCGAACCGCGCCGTTGAGCGAGAAAAGGTTGCGGCAGGCGTTCGAGGTGCGAGGCAGTAGGACGGTTTTTTCATCTGCGAGAGACGGGTTTCCGATCGATCGAAGGCGCAGGCCACAACGTGTGCAACGGGGCATCAACGCGGCCCGATCGCGGGACGCACCGACGCGCGCACGCGATCGGTTGCACCCATCGGCGATGAATTCGGCCCGAACCCGATCGCGTGAAGTAAACTACGCGGTTACGACGCACAGACCCGCCGAAAGCGTCGCGTTCCACGCGACGCTTTTGCATTTCTGCGGCAACTTTATTGACGCTTTCAACCGCGAATCCGAGCCGCGCCCGCGCGCGGCGATAGAGCCAACGATGTCCCGAATTTCCTTGTTTCCGCGTCAGTCCCGTCTGTCGCGCGCCGTGCGTGGCGCGCTGGCGATCCTGGCGCTCGGCGCAACCGCATCGGCCTGGGCGGCCGGCACCGGCGAAACGCCGGCGTCCGCTGCCGACGGCGCAGTGCCGCTTACCGTGACGGTCCAGCCGGGCCAGTCGCTGAACGACATCGCGAAAGCGGCCACGCAGTCGCGCGATCCCGGTGTGCTCGCGCGCGCCGGTCGCGCACTGTTTGACGCCAATCCGCAGGCGTTCATGAAGCACGACGCGAGCCGCCTGAAGGTCGGCGCGACGCTG
>NZ_JAAGPG010000023.1:0-43090 GCF_017104665.1 Burkholderia sp. Se-20378
CCCGACGTGCGCGCAGCCGAACGGCAACTCGCCGCCGCGACCGCGCGGATCGGCGTGGCGACCGCCGCGCTGTACCCGTCGATCAGCATCGGTGCGTCGGCCGGCTCGGTCGGTGTCGCCGCCGACCTGTTCTCGTCCACGACGAATCGCTGGTCGTTCGGCCCGCTAATCAGCTGGTCGTTCCCCGTCAACGGGCAGCGTGCGCGTGTGCGCGAGGCCGAAGCCGCGACGGGTGGCGCACTCGCGCACTTCGACGGCGTCGTGCTGAACGCACTGCGCGAAACGCAGTCGAGCCTCGCGACCTACGCAGCCGACGTGCAGCGCACGGAAGCGCTGCGCACCGCGTACGAATCGGCACGCAATTCCGCCGACGAAACGCATCGCCTCTATCTGGCCGGCCGCGAGTCGTTCATCTCCGATCTCGATGCGACGCGCACGCTCACTAGCGTGCAGGCGCAGGTGGCGGCAGCCGAAGGCCAGGTCGCGACCGACCAGGTGCGGCTATTCCTCGCGCTCGGCGGCGGGTGGGAATCCGAGGGTACGGCCGCCGCACCGGATGCCCGTCCCGACGCCACGCGGGCTGCCGCGACGCCCGCGAAAAGCGAGTAATCACGGGGGCGTTATCACCTTCAGTACATAACGCATGCCTGGCGAAACGCCCGGTGGTGGCGGGTTTCCCTGATTCGCGCCATAGCATCCGAAGGACGACGAACATCCACGTTGGCGGTAAACTGGCCGATGCATTTCCATTCATCTTTCGCCGCTGAACCTTCGGCGGCAACCACTCGGAGATCCATCATGCGAACCAGCGCCCGCAACCACTTCGCCGGCCAGGTCAGCGCCGTCAAGACTGGTGCCGTCAACGACGAAATCACGCTCCGCACGCAGGACGGCCTCGACATCGTCGCCGTGATCACCCACGGCAGCGCGGCTTCGCTGGGCCTCGCCGCCGGCTCGAAGGCATTCGCACTCGTGAAGGCGTCGTCGGTCATCGTGATGGTCGACGTCGACAGCAGCAAGGTATCGGCCCGCAACTGCGTCGCAGGCACCGTATCGTCGGTCACGAAAGGCGCGGTCAATTCGGAAGTCGTGATCAAGGCCGCGGGCGGCGCCGAGATCGTCGCGATCGTCACCAATGACAGCGTCGATCGCCTCGGCCTTGCGAGCGGCACGGCTGCGTCCGCGATCTTCAAGGCATCGAGCGTGATCGTCGGCGTCGAGTGAACGCGTGACGATCGCGATGGCGATCCGTTTGGCACGGCGCATTCACGCGAATCGCGCCGTGCGGCTGCCGGTCGGATGCACGCGATGACAACCGCGTTCGATCAGGCTCGGCAACGGGCACTGCAGTCGTTGCTGTCCGCAACGGCCGGCGCCGACACGCCCGATGCACGCCTGTTCGGCGCACTCGTTGCGGCACGCGCGCGCCGCAATGAACTCAAGCTGCTCGGCCTGTCTCATCCGCAGCTGGCCGGCCTGCTGACGCGGCAGTTTCCGCGCCTGCCTGCGGCCGATGTCGCGGCGCTCATGCCGACAGCCGCGATGGCACTGCTGCCATCCACCCACGCGACGTTCATCGCGACGCTGCACGCGCGGTTGATGGACGACGCGAATCCCGCCGTCAACCGCGACGACGCCGGTTGTCTCGCGTCGATCATCGCGCATGCGTGCCTGCGCCCCGATCATCTGTGGCGCGATCTCGGGCTCGACGGGCGCGACGCGGTATCCGCGATGCTCGATCGCTATTTCCCCGCGCTTGCCGCGCGCAACGTCGCTCACCTGCGCTGGAAGAAATTCCTCGCACAGGAAGTGGCCGCCTCGCTCGATGTGCCGCCGGGCCCGGCCCCCGGGTGCCCGGGCTGTGAGGATTTCGGCTTCTGCTTTCCGCACGCGCGATAACCCGCGATACCCGCCACCGCGGCCCGGGCGACCCATTTGATTCGTCGCATCGCCATCTGGAGACACGCCTTGACCGACCTTGCGAGCCCCAACCTGCCGTCACGCGATTTCGAAGTCACGTCCCGCTTCTACGAAAAACTGGGGTTCGCTGAAACCTGGCGCGACGACGGCTGGATGATCCTCAAGCGCGGCGACCTGTTGCTGGAATTTTTTCCGCACCCCGAACTCGATCCGGCGACGAGCTGGTTCAGTTGCTGCTTCCGGCTCGCGGACGTCGGCACGTTCTTCGACGACGTGCTCGCGGCCGGCATTCCGGAGCAGGCAACCGGCTGGCCACGCGCGCACCGGCCGACACGCGAAGCCTGGGGCGGCACCGTCGGCGCACTGATCGATCCTGACGGCTCGCTGATCCGGTTGATCCAGACCGAAGACTAGGCGCATCGCCGCTGTTGCGGCCGCGCTCGGGCGGCGTTGCGAACAGGTGCGCACGCGATGCGGCGCATATCCCATAAACGGTCACCTTGTGATCCGTGTCGTTCGCCGCGCATGAAGCGGTCAATGCCGGTGCCGGTGATGAATGTCCGGAAAATGCGCATGGCTGTGCGTGATCGGCAGATGCACGTGCGGATGCGAGTGCGGTTCGTTGCCGTCGTACGCAAAATCGTGCGCATGCTGGTGATGTTCGTCGTGCCGATGCCGATGCGTATGCTCGAGCTGCTCGTGTGTGTGCGTGTGTTCATGCCGTTCGCGAACATGCAACCAGATGCCGAGCGCCATCAGTGCGGCAGCGATCCAGAAGGTCGCGGGCGGCAGCGCGGGCCAGATCAGCAGCGACAGCACGACGCCGAACAGCGGCGCGATCGAGAAATACGCCCCCGTGCGCGCGCTGCCGAGATGACGCAGTGCGACGACGAACAGCACGAGGCTGATCCCGTAGCCGCCGAGCCCCGTCAGCATCGCGGCAGCCGTGACCGGGACAGCCGGCAGCGTTGCGCCGGTCGCCAGCGCGATGCCGATGTTCACGGGTCCGGCGATCAGCCCCTTCGCGCACGCGATGACCATCGCGTCGTTTGCGGCCACCTTGCGGGTCAGGTTGTTGTCGACCGCCCAGCACAGGCATGCGCCGACGATCAGCAACGCGCCGACCGGCACGCCGGCCTGGCCCGGCGTCCACGACAGCAGCGTGCCGCCGGCGACGATCGCGACCATCCCGAGGAACACCTGCGAATCCACGTTCTCGCGAAACACGACCCACGCGATGACGGCCGTCAGCACGCCCTCGAGATTGAGCAGCAACGCGCTCGTCGCTGCCGGCGTGCTCGACAACCCGAGCATCAGCAAAGCCGGGCCGGCCACCCCGCCCGCCGCAATCGCACCGGCCAGCCACGGCAGCTCTGCACGCTGCAGCGGCGCGGCGTCTGCGATCGGCGCATGTCGGTTGTGCAGGCGGCGAAGCAGGATCCCGATACCGAGCCCGACGCCACTGCCGAGATAGAACAGGCCGGCGACCATGAACGGCGACATCGCGCCGATCAGCGCCTTGGCGAGCGGTGTCGCGGCGCCGAACAGCGCGGCAGCGGTGAGCGCGACGAGAATCGCGGAGTGTCTCGAGTGCATGATCCGGTTTGAATTGACGTTGAAAGGCGCCAGCCGTGGCAACGGGTCGGGTCGCAGTGGGCCTTTCGGACCTTTCGAAATGCAAGCTGCATCGCAACCGGCCAGCTTGTGCGCGACCTGACGACCCCGTCGAGATTATCGCGCGTCATCATGTCGCGACGATCGGGCGCGAACGTCCACGGGCCAGTCGAGGGTTCCGGTATGCCTCTATCTTAGGAAAACGAATTAATTGAATGAAGCGTTGCCGCATTACGGACGGACGTATCGTCCATGCGCAAGCGACGCAGTCGAAACAATGACCATGCAGCACCGATCGGCAAACTATTGTCGTCCGGTCGCGTAGTCTGTTCGAGGTGGAATTGGTAAGGACCCGGCACGTCGGGCACCGGTGGGAGCAGTCCTGACCTGCCTCGGTCGAGGCAGGTCAGTCTGTCGTGTCACGCACCTCAGGCGATGTGCATGCGGATCGCGCCGTGCGGTATGCAGCGGCGCGGTGCCGATTACTCGTTTCCGGCCGTTTGCTGCTCGACCTGCGGCGCTGCGTCGGCTTGCGCTTCCACGTTTGCCGGTTGCGGCTCGGCGGCAGCCTCGGCCTGCTGCTCGGCCTTCGGCTGCTGCTGCGCGCCCTTGGCCGCTTGCGCCGCGCCCTTGCCGGGGCGGCGCGCCTTCAGCCGGCGCGCCCGTGCGGCGTCGTCATGCGTGACGCGCCCTGCTTCGTTGCCCTGCAGATCGACCCGCACCGCGTCTTCGACGAGGCACGACCAGTAACGGTTGCCACGGCACCACGTCGACATCGCTTCGCGCAGTTCGGCTTCGTTGAGCCCGACGGCCTGTGCTTCACGTGCGAGGTCGTCCCAGATACCGACCTTGAGCGGCACTTTGGGGGCCGGATTCTTCGGGAACGCATTCGGAAACTTACGCTGCAGTTTGCCGATCGCAACGATGACCGGATCGACCGGCGCCGACGGCTTCGCCGAAGCAGGCTTAGCGCGATGCGGTGCTTTGCCGCCGGCCGCAGCCGGCTTGGCGCCACGCTTCGGCTGGTCGCCGGACTTCGGCTTCGCGCCGGTGTCCGCCGGCGCTGCCGGCCGCTTCGCGTTGCGCTCCTGCTTGGCCTTCGCTGCGAGCTGCGCCCGCAATTCGGCAAGTTGTTCAAAACCCATAAATTCAATCCACCAGGAATATAAGGTGTGGTTCGTGCGGCCATGCCGCGCGGCGCAAAAACTTCGCCGCCATGCGGGCGACCCGTCTGCCGCCGATGCGGAACACTACGGGGCCGCATCGCACACGCCACTCTGTTTTCAGGCACCCGGCCACGATGCCGGACAAGGCAGGAGTGGAAGTATACCGGTACGCGCGGCGGCCGGTTGACTCACTGGTCTGCATTGGCCCGAATCGGGGTACCGGAAATGCGTCCATGCGGTCGTGTTGCGCATTATATGGATACGTTTCCGGAAGTCACGCCGTTCACCTTCGACAGCGGAAATCGGGGCCATCTTGCGCGCTGCGATTGCCCCGGCGGCACCAATCGACGCCCGACCCGGAGTATTCCGCCTCGGGACGTCGAACGCGATCCCGCCGCGTCGGTACGTCGCGGGCCCCGGCTGCGATTCCGCATTCCGGACAACGACCTCGTCTGCGTGCGCATCAACGATTGCGGCAATGGATCGGCGCAAGCGCCGTGCCCATTCGACAGCATCGGTGCCCGCACATGACTCGTTGCGTCCGCATCGATCCCGTGGCGCACGAAGTGGCCGGAAAGTGCGTAGTATGGCCGAATCGATGTCGTCGGCAGCCTGTCTCGCCCCGTTTTGCCGCGCCCCCGGGCGAGCCGTCGACGTCCCGCTTGCCTGCCAGAAGAACGAACCGGTTGTACGAAACGGAGCAGATACATGGTTCCCCCACACGACATCGCGCACGACGGCATCACACGCGAGGAGATTCACCATCGGCAGATCGACATGCGCGGCTATCGGCGCAGCGACGGCCAGTTCGAAGTAACGGCCTGCCTCGCGGACCGCAAAACCTTCGATTTCACGCCGCCGGGCGACACGCGTACGGTCGCAGCGCTGTCGCCGATCCACGACCTCGGCGTGACGCTGGTCTTCGACGCCGACATGGTCGTCCGCGCCGTCTCCACGTTCCTCCGGTCGCATCCGTATGCGCAGTGCCCGGGCGGCGGCGACTCGCTGCAGGCGCTCGTCGGACTGAGCATCGGCGCAGGCTGGAACAGCGAGATTCGCAAACGCCTGCCGTCTTGCGATACGTGCACGCACCTGAAGGAATTGCTCGGCCCGATCGCCACCACGGCCTATCAGACGATGGTCGGCATGCGCACGTCATCGCTCGAGGCGCGCGACAGCGACGGAAAACCGCTCAAGATCGACAGTTGCCATGCGTATGGCGCATCGCGCGATCTCGTGAAACGTCTTTGGCCCGAATATCACCGGCCTTCGGCGACGGCAAAGGGCAGCTAGGGGCCGGGCATTCGGCCAGCCCCGTTCCCGCAGGATCGGGACTGCTCGAAAACGCACGCGTCATGTACTCAAACGTGCACCGACCGATCGTCGCTGTCGCACAGCGAGGGTGATCAGAAAACGCCCAGTGCAAGCCCAGCGGCAAGACCGGCGCCCAGTTCGGCGCAGCGCGCGAGATCGTCGCCGTCGATCGTCTTCGCCGCGAGGATGCGTTCCGGTGTCTGCGCGTGCGTACAGACGATCAGGCCCGGTGCCACGTTCTTCAACCGCCATCCGGTCGCGATCCGGTCGATCTGCCGCAACGCGTTCTGCCCGTCGCTTCCCGCGCAGATCATCACCGCATACGGGCGGCCGTTCACGCGATCGAGCGCCGCGTAGTAGCAGCGGTCGAAGAAATCCTTCATCAGCCCGGACATTGCCGCGAGATTCTCCGGCGTTGCGAACAGGTAGGCGTCGGCGGCCAGCACGTCGTCCGCGCTCGTCGCATCCGCGCGCTGCAGCCTGACGTCGACGCCGGTTTGCTCGCGCGCAGCGCCGGCAGCCGCTTCGGCCATCTGTTGCGTGCCGCCGGTCATCGTGTGATAGACGATCAACAGCGTCTTCATTCGTCGTTACTCACGTTCGGTTTCAGGTGCGCTGACGGCATCGCCGAGTTCCGCTGCATGGCCAGAGATCAAATGAGGCTGTTCCGCGTTCGCTTCTGCGGATCTGGCGGTTTGCCGGCTCGTCGTTGCGAAGCGCGCAACGATCATGCGCGTTGCGCCAGGCTCGATTCGCGCAAGTTCGACCGGGTGCACGATCAGTCCGTGACGGCGCGCGATGCGTCGGTGTGTTCCGGTCGCGCGTAGTACGCGAGAAACATGTCGGCAGCGGATTCCGCGACTTTTTGTTGCTCCGGTTCGGCGAGCGGCGGCTGGCCCATCGTGATCTGCGGCCAGAACGCGAATGCCTTCACGACACCGTGCAACTGATGCGCGGCAAACACCGGATCGGTGACGGACAGGCGTCCAGCCGCCGCCGCGGTCCGCACCCAGACCGTCATGTCTTCCTCGCGCTCGCCGAGGCGCTCGACCATGTCGCGCGCACGTTCCGGCGAATGGATGGCCGCACCGATCGCGACGCGTGCGAGCGAAAGAAATGCCTCGTCGCTGAGCAGGCGCATTTTGCGATCCAGCAACGCGAGCAATTGCTCGCGCAGCGGCACATCGGCGCGATAGGTTGGCGAACTGCCGGTCTGGGTCGCATCCCACAATTTTTGCAGGATCGCGGCGAACAACGTTTCCTTGCCGGGGAAGTGGTTATAGACCGTGCGCTTCGACACGTCCGCACGCGCGGCGATGCGGTCCATGCTGGTCGCGTCGTAACCCGACGCGAGAAATTCCTCGATGGCCGCGTCGACGATGGCCGCGCGCTTTCGATCGGTCAGGCGCTGAGGGGGAGTACTGGTATCCATTCAGAAATTTTACACCGGGTAGTTTACTTATCCCAGAAATAAACTACACTGTTTAGTGTACTTTATCCTCCGGACGAACCGACATGGCATCGCCTCTCGTTTTGATTCATCGCATTCTGGGTTTTGCGGCCGCCCGACGCGGCCGCACGCTGTCTGGCGGCTCGCCGCAGCACAATGGCGAGCGCTTCAGCAATGTCGCGCCCCGTCCGGTCGAGGGGTTCGGCAAGACGCTCGGGATCGCCTGGAACATGCTGTTCAACAAGCCGCGCCATACCGTGCCTGCGGGTGTACTGCCCGTCGATTCGCTGACGCGCGCGGAACTCGACGCGGCCCCCGATCGCAGTCTGTACCGGCTTGGCCATTCGACGCTGCTGCTCAAGCTGCGCGGTGAATTCTGGCTGACCGATCCCGTGTTCGCCGAGCGCGCGTCGCCGTTTCGGCGTGTCGGCCCGAAGCGTTTCCATGCGCCGCCGATCGCGCTTGAAGATCTTCCGCCGCTGCGCGGCGTGATCCTGTCGCACGATCACTACGATCATCTCGACCGCGACACGGTGCTCGCACTCGCGGCAACCACCGGTGTGTTCGTGACCACGCTGGGTGTCGGCGACCGCCTGATCGAATGGGGCATCGACGCGAAGAAAGTCCGTCAGCTCGACTGGTGGCAGAGCGTCGACGTGGCCGGCCTGACGCTGACCGCAACACCTGCCCAGCACTTTTCCGGGCGCAGCCTGTTCGACGGCAACAGCACGCTGTGGGCATCCTGGGTCATCGTCGACGACGACTTGCGCGTGTTCTTCAGCGGCGACACCGGCTACTTCGATGGTTTCCGGACGATCGGCGAGCGACTCGGGCCGTTCGATGTCACGCTGATCGAAACAGGCGCATACGACGCTCAATGGCCGTACGTACACATGCAGCCGGAAGAAACCGTCCAGGCGCACATCGATTTGCGCGGCCGCTGGCTGGTGCCGATCCACAACGGCACGTTCGATCTCGCGATGCATCGCTGGCAGGAACCATTCGAGCGCGTCACGGCGCTGGCGATCGTGCGAGGCGTCGAACTGTCGACGCCCAGGATGGGCGAACGGCTCGCACTCGAAGAGCCGCATCGCGGCGAACGGTGGTGGCGCACGGTCGACGAACGCGTCACGTCCGTTGCCACGAAATCGCGTCGCTGGTCGCTTTGCGCGTCGCAGGCGACGAAGTAGATCCACCTGTCGTTGCACTTTTTTCCCCGGAGCGCGGCAATGCCGCGACTCCGGCAGGCGCGTTGCCGGCGTACCCGCACGTCGACGGGCTGTCTGTAGACCCGCTTACCTGAGTAGAGAAGTCATGCATCCGGCACCCGTCCGATACGCACCCGGCCAACCGGTCGACGACGCCACCTTCGGCGCATTCAACCCAGCAGCCCGCCGATCGACCAGCGATAGCCGAGAGAACGACCTGCGGCGGACGCTTGCAGAGCGCGTCGCGAGATGGACGGAAAGCACAGACCACCTCGCCACGGCCATTCCGAACCTGAGCCTCCATCGAAGGGAGGCGACAACGCAGCCGATGGACTGCCTGGTCGAGCCGAGCTTCGGTCTCGTCGTCCAGGGCACGAAGCGGCTCATTCAGAGCGGCGATGTGTATCTCTGCGACGCCAACCGCTTTCTGATCACGTCGCTCGACTTGCCCGGTTCGACGCAGGTCATCGAGGCCAGCCGCGAAAGGCCGTTTCTCGGCATCGGGCTCAAGCTTGATTTTCGTGTGATGGCCGAACTGATGGTGCAGGTCGCACCGGATCACGAGGAAGCTCCCGCAGGCCGCGGCCTCGTCGTCGGCGATATGAACGAACCGCTCTACGACGCGGTGAACCGGCTGCTGGCGTTGCTGGATGACCCGAACGCCATTGCAGTTCTTGCACCGTACGTCGAGCGGGAAATCTACTACCGGCTGCTGACGAGCGACCAGGGCGCCCGTCTGCGTCAGATTGCGTCTGCCGGCAGTCAGGGCAACCGCGTGTCGCGGGCGATCCAGTGGTTGCGGACCCATTACGACGAGTCGCTGCGGGTCGACGATCTGGCGGCGCAGGTACAAATGAGCAGTTCGACCTTCCACCACCACTTCCGCCAGCTCACCGGCATGAGTCCGCTGCAGTACCAGAAATGGATACGGCTCAACGAAGCGCGTCGACTGATGCTGTCCGAGCGGCTCGACGCCGCGTCGGCATCGTTCAGGGTCGGATATGCGAGCCCGACTCAGTTCAATCGCGAATACAGCCGGTTGTTCGGTAATTCTCCGCGGAGAGATATCGATAGCCTGCGGAGCGGAACGGATGTTGTCCTGTCTGTCGCCGCGACGTATTGAGCCCTGGGAAGGTACCGGAGAAGCAGGATGCCGCATTGGGCGGTATCCGCGGAAGGGTTGGATCGCTCCTTCACGCGTGGAAGGTCGATCCGGTTGATCCAGACGAGCGCAGCGGGATGCGCGCTTGTTGCCCACTTCTGATTGATTGCCCTGCAGCCGTCTGCGAATTTCAATTTGAGTATCGAGCAGTGCCTGGGTGCCTCGCGGTGTCGAACCTGTATCCGAACTCACGAGCATCCATCGGCCAGAGACAAGTCGTCTCATACCGTTCTCATGACTGATGAGGACTTTGCTCCCTCCTCAACCAGGTCGTCCTACTGTCTTCCAGACGCTCGGTTTCTAACTCTGCAGTGCGGTGAGTCTCGCGCCACGGTGCAATCCAACGATTTGTACGTCGAGCTTGTGCGTTGTCACGTGACAACTCAGGCCGATAGATCGGCGCAGGCACGTCTGATAAGTGGCTCGACAGCGTATCTGCGATGCATCTGATTCGGCTCATCTCGATTTACCTACGGCTCCATACCTATCGAAACGTTTCAAATACTACACATTACGTATCTATACACACAAATCGAGGCATATTTGCCCGGCCTTCGGAGTGCCAGACGTGAAATGATCATACGCCCCTATTTACAGGGGTGATCTCGTCGATTTTGCGTGAAACAACATGAAGAATATAGCGCAACCCATTGCCAGATAAGGATTTCCACGAACACCGGATTTCTTGGAAATGTTTCACGATCCGGCCCGTTTGAGTTGCCACGTGGCCTTCAACAGAGGAGTTTGTCGCAAATCGGAGCCTCGCATGCCTAGTGGTCGAGCGGAAGCTCACGGTGTACTGGTCGTAACTCAAGGGTGCGCGTGACAAAGCCCATACCCTCCCCTGCCGACCAAAGAATGCGATGAAGCTGATTCGAGCGCTCCACATAAATAGGGCCACATCAAAGGCATCTGTGATGTCCAGTTGTGGGCGCGATCCAGCAAGCCGAGCGGCACCTTTCCACCGGCACGTGAATGCGAATGGTCAGCGACGAGGCCCCCGGGATCTGCAGATCCACTGATGATCCGGACTCTTCGATAAAGATGTCTCCCGCCCCATACGCTGCAACGCGCCACTTCGACACGCAAGACCCGACACAACACTCCAGTTGTCACGTGACAACTCCCCAGGCAATTCGCCCAGGGAATCACTTTTCGTGACGAGCCAACGGTGACGAATCTTCTCTTCTCGATCAACTTACTCACATTCTATGGAGTCGGATCACACCCCCTCCTGAGAGGTGATTCCGAACAGACGTTGCCTGTCGCTCTGATTCGATTGTCACGTGACAACTCACTGCTCGAGAGGTCGTCGCGCCGATCCAAGACCAGATTTCGAGCATCGAAATGATGTCGCCATAACCGGAAGCACAAACGAATCTGAGATCTCCTTGCTCCGGATTACGTTGAGGAGGAGCAAATCCCTGCCACTTGTCACGTGACAACCAGGCTTTCCGGCGACACACGTGGAATTAACTACCTCCGGCTGTGACGAGCTCCATCAGGAACATTGCGAGATCAAGCAGTCCGTCTCCATTCGCTAACGCTGCCATCGACATTGAAATTCGTCGAATTTCCACTCCATCTTGGTACGTACTTTTCAATCGTGATCGTCAATTTTATTTTTACTCGATCACAAATCATGACTGATTCGTTGGCCATTCGGCCCACTTGTCACGTGACAACCACATTGATCTCCAAGACATACATCGTGCCGAAGGCTTTTCTGGACATTTTGATAATAACTGCATATATTACGTAAAACTCCGTGGAGGAATTTAATGGCTTTCAAGATCGCCGTCAGCAATCAAAAAGGTGGGACTGGAAAGACAACCATCTCCGTCAATATCGCCGCTGCATTCGAAGCCGGCGGCAACAAGGTCGCCCTGATCGATGCCGACCCTCAAGGCACGTCCGTCCGGTGGGTGACCAGCGGCGAGAACACGCTGCCGATGACGGTTCTTTCTCTGGCCCCTGCCGGTCGCGGCATCGGCGGCGAGATCAAAAAACAGGACGCGAACTTCGACGTGATCGTTGTCGACTGTCCTGGCAACCTCGAAGACCCGCGCATTGCCTCCGTACTCGAGGTCGCCGACTTCTGTCTCGTGCCGCTGTCGCCGTCGCCAGCCGATCTCTACAGCACCGTTGCGATGATCCGCATGATCGAGTCGATGCGGTCTGTCCGTAACCCGAATCTTTCTTCCGCATTAATGCTGAATAGCGTTAATGGAAAAACTAAAATGCGTGAAGAAATTTTAAAAATTCTAAGAGCTGAAGAAATAGGGGAGCATCTGCTCGACAGCCAGATCGCGCAGCGCGAGGTCTACCGTCAGACGTTTGCGCTCGGCACCACGATCCATCACCACAATCGATATCTGAAGGGCCTGAAAGAAGCCCGTGCGGAAATCGAGAAGCTGGTCACGGAAATGGCCCAATACATCGCGTCGACGCGCGCTACCGGAGCCGCCCATGGCTAAGGACACATCGAAAGACAAGAAGCCGACCGGCAACCTGCATCTCGCAGCCGGCCTGCTGCGCGGGCTCGCTCAGGAGAATGCGGCACTCGAAACGCGGCTGCCCGAACCGGCGGCCGCACCGAATGTCGTCGGTGAAACGGCAGCAGCCGGCGCCCCGGCCGAAGCCACGCCCGCCGGGGCGCCGGATCTTGGCGCGCCTCAGAAGGTATCGGTCAAGGATTGCATTCCGAACCCGTTCAACCCGCGCGTGTTTTACTCGGAGTCGAGCCTGCACGAGCTCGCCCTGACGCTGAAACGGGAAGGGCAGATCGAGCCGATCAAGGTTACGCGGCTCCCGGAGTTTCCCGGCAAGCTCGTGGTGATCGACGGGCAACGCCGGCTCCGCGCGACGAGCATCAACGGCGATGAAACCATCAACGCCACGTTCCGCACGGATCACACGCCGGAACAGCTCTACACGATCGCATATCGCGCGAACCACGACCACGAACGCCAGACGATCTTCGACGATGCGGTCGCGTGGAAGCGTCTCCTCGACGAGAAGGTTTTTTCCGACCAGAACACGCTGGCGGAAAAGATCGGCAAGGACAAGGCATCGATCAGCAAGACGCTGTCGCTCAACGCACTCCCGAACACACTGCTGGAGCGGATGGCGAGCGCCAACGACGTGGTCGGCCTGCAGGCGGCGTACTTCCTGAAGCTGATCTTCGAACGCCTGGGCGAGCCGACGGCCGACCGGCTGTTGACGGCCGTGATCGACCGGAAGAAATCGGTTCGTGATCTGGAGAATTTCCTGCGTGCGCAAAGCGACGGCAGCAAGAAAGCGGGACGTACGCGTTACAGCGTTCGCCACGACTTCGCGCTCGAATCGCGAGCGATCGGCCAGTTGAAAACCTATCCGGACGGACGTCTGGATCTGCAGCTCAAGGGCGTCGACGCATCGCACCAGGAGGCGCTCGCCGACAAGCTCAAGACCGTCATCGACGCGTACGTTGCCGAACTGGCAACGGCCACGCCACAGTAACTAACGCGCGAAAAGCAGAAGGCCTCGCATCCGCGATGCACCGCGAAGCCGGACAGCGATGTCCGGCGCGCGACGCACACCCGGCTGCGAGGCCTTGTTCAGTTGCCTGCGAGACTGCTTTTCAGCAGGAATTCCAGCAAGTCGTCCGAGGTCGGTTCGCCCCACGTATCCAGCGCGAGCCAACGGAAGAAGCTGGTCTGCGCGAGCTTGCTCGCCTTCTTCTTCGGCGACAGCGTCAGGTCCTTCGAGCCTGCCACCGTTTCGTTGTAACGCTCGATCAGCTTGGTCTGGTCGTCGATCTCCAGTTCGCGGAAATACGCGCCGGCTTCTTCGACCTTTGCCGCCAGATATTTGTCGCGAATCTGTTCCTGCTTGCTCTGCGCGGATTCCTTCGCCGGGGCGGCCGCCTCCGTTCCCTGCCCGTCGGACAGCGTGTAGCCGTGTGTCAGCGCCTTGCGGAAATACGCGGCCACGTTGTCGACCGGGGCCGCATTCTTCTTCGTAGTCCGATTGAGCGTATAGGCAATCGCCGCCTTGATGCGCTGCACGCCATATTGCGTGATCAGCCGGCGCGCTTCCGAACGCGGGATGCCGAACTTGGCAACCTCCTCGACCAGCGCTTCGTTCTTGACGTCGCCGTCCTCCACCGTATCGGTGCTCTGCTTGCGCGTCACCTTGAACTGAACGGCCTCCACGCTCCGGCCGGACTTGTGTTCGATCAACTCGAGCGTGTGATCCGAAACTTCGTTCACCTCCTGAATGCACGGCACCAGGACCTTGCTCTTGAACAGCTTGTATTCCTTGTACGACTGCGACGCCTTGTCCTGGCCGAGAATCAGGTCACGAAATTTCGGCAGCGGGATCTTCGCGGTGATGCCGATCCCCTCGTAGCGCACCGTGTTTTCCCACAACGCGAGCGAGTGCGATCGCCGGAACTCGCGAGCGATCCGCATATCGATCAGTGCGTAGATCTCGGGGTTGAGCAACTCGCTGCGAATCTGGTCGGAGAAGCTGTACTTCAGCACCGATTGCTCGAGCTCCGCGCCGGCGAGCAGGCCCGACGCTTTCCAGACTGTCGACCGGTCCGCGGCCAGGTAGTCCCAGTTGACGACGGTACTGATCAGCGAGTTGACCGTGTCCTTTACGTACTTCGTGTTGTTGCTGTTCAACCCGCTCTCGTGCGAAAGCGACGCAAGCGAGATCGAGAAGCTCGTCCGGCCTGGCTCGAACGCCTCCTGTCGAAGCGCGTTCTTGATCAGCGAGCTGAACATCTTGCGCTGCTGCAGACCGATCTTTCCGGACTTGGGCGCGATATGAATCGCCTGGACCGCCTTGCGCAGCAAGTCGGGAGGCTCGGGTGTCTGAAACAGCGAAACCTGTTTGTCTGAGCCTTTGCTTGCGGGCTTGCGCGGCATCGTAATGTCCGGATAAGGTCACCTTGTTGAGAGCGGACTTTATACCTTTTCGCGTCGACGAGCAACGCCCCTGTTCCGGCTTTACTTGCACTATCGCGGCTAAGTTCCAGATACGAAAGGGAAATTTTCAATCAGACGATCTGTGCGGAACCCCATATCCATCTACCTTTCGACAAAAATGCTTCCCACAAGCCGCTACCTTTCATACCCGGACACGGAAACCCGGCATGAGAATTGCCCTTGGCAAGGTAACCATCCATGGGAAGCAAACGCGCAGAATCGAGATCGTTAGGTGAATTCGTGGTGCTCTGCAGCACAGACCGGTTTTCTTCCCATAACTTGCTACCTTCACCGATTCCCACAGGAGGCTACCTTTCGACCGGCTTCGGCTACGTTGGCTCCGCGGATTTTAGCCCTGAAGGCCGACATCGCCCCCATAAACGGCAACCTGTTGTTTTCCCCATAGGAGGTTACCTGTCGGTGCCCTCGATCCTGTCTATGGGAACCAGCCACAGGGAATCCTGGAGAAATGGTGCC
Source organism: Burkholderia sp. Se-20378 (assembly GCF_017104665.1). Taxonomy (NCBI): domain Bacteria; kingdom Pseudomonadati; phylum Pseudomonadota; class Betaproteobacteria; order Burkholderiales; family Burkholderiaceae; genus Burkholderia; species Burkholderia sp. Se-20378. Next base: position 15,288 of record NZ_JAAGPG010000023.1, read on the forward strand.
TAGCCACCTCAAATGCAGCCCATAACCGGGTACCTTTGAGGCGCCCCATAACCGGCTACCAGAGAAAAATCACTGTGCGACCCGGCTCTCAAGAATCCAAAAGAGCGCCCCATAAAAGGCTACCTCCGAACGTTCCCATAGATGACTACCCAACGCGTTTCCAGGCCGATTTCCCATAACCGGGTACGCTTGCCCCATATCCACAACCCCGATTCCCCACAACGCGGTACCCCAAATCCCAAATCCACAGACCTTAACCCCCAAGCCCTTACACCTGTGCTCCCATAAATGGGTACCGAACACCCATCAAACCCTTGTCAGATAAGGCTGTGAGCCGTCTAAAAGTAGTTAAAGAAGTAAACGTTGTTAACAAAAGATGTAAACACACGTGCGCTTCCACAGAAAGACGAACCCCATAAACCGCTACCAATGGGAGCCGTCTATGGTGTTGCAGGCATCTCAAACCAGCGATTCAAGCCTGGAAACAATGACTTGGCGCCCCGTTCTACAACGGCTCCAGGCCTGACAAGGCTTCCAAAAGAGGTGAGTACACACTCACATCGACCGAAACGTAGAAACCTATGGGAGAAAAACGGGAAGAAAGTCCCGTTTCAAGGCACAGGTTCCCATTTATGGGATCGAAAAACCGGCTCCGAGACCTCGCCGGTGCTTGCTATCGACCAGCAAAGCAAACCACCGATCCGGAAACACGAATCTCTTTGGTTTCGTTCACAGCAGTTTGAAATCATCCGGGATGGCAGGCGAAGGGTTTTTTGCACTCGTGCTTACTTGTCCATCGACAAGTTTTTCCGATTGCCCGCCCCCGCCTCTCGTCAAATTTAGCCCGTGGGCTGTGTACAGACGAATCGACGCCATCCGGTTTGCGGCTTCTGTCGTCTTCCAACTTTCTACCTTTGGAGCCACCAACCGAAGTTCAATGCTGTGCCCACAGGTCACCAGAAGAGGCCCGGGAACGGTTTCCGCAGATGACCTGGGAGGGTCCATGCTGTCGCACACGTCGCCGGCCCTGGGTCGATCTAGTGCACGTCGTGAACCAACGTGAAGATGCGGGCGGCCATGAAGTTCACCGTAACCGAACTCGAGCGGTGATCCCGAACATTCTCACCTTCCGACAGTTCGGAATCCCGTAAAAGCTCACCAGCCAGGCGCGGTCACAGGAATCGACATGCTGTGTGGGGATCGACACCCGCCTGGATTCCGGAAGATCAAAACCGCAGAATGAAAAACCTGTGATTCGCGCACGTGGGGCGAGGTGTTCCTGAGCAGAATCGGACGGATCACAAGCGCTGCCGTGACATCACAACCCTACGTGCCACGATCGCCAGACGAGCGTGGTGACATCGGTGCGGCACCGTCGGCGTAGCCGTGAAGGGATTCCCGCGGATGTCTTCACCGCACGCAACGTGTCCGCTCCTTTCGTCGTACGGACCACGGGACCACAGGACCACCGGATCCCGTGGCGACGTGTATTACCGGCTCGGGTAACGTCCGGCATCACAGTGCCGCGATTGGTTGCCGGAGCGAGTGCCGTGCGCTGCGGGGATGCAATCGCGCATACCTTGCACACCGAAAAACCGAATCGTGGTCGTTTATGGGAGGAACCGTCGCTTGAACCGCGTCGACTGGCAACGCGACACACAGTTCGACTGCTGATGCTGTGATCGTGATTGATCCGATAACAGTCACATCAAGCGTGAGCGTGCCGGTAACTCCACCTATGAAACAGTCGTGGGTTGCACGGCGGGTACATGTCCCATCCTCGTCACCAAAGCGCGGATACACCGACCGTCCCGTTACGCCACCACAGCGCGATCGTCACGCGCGTCCACACGCGCTGCACGGTTCGTCCTGCCTGTGACCGTCGAGCGGCATCCACGTTTTCTCCCATACGTGTATCCCCAATTCCGCTCGCACGTTGACGCCACATTTTTCGCGGCGCGGTTATGATGCACAGGTCCCGAACGCGGCATGACAACCGATCGGGGCAGGGGCGGTATCTCGATGGTCTTTCAATCCGTGATAAACCAGAAAAGAGAGTTCAGCGATGCGAATCCAGATCAGAAAACTCACGCTGGCTGCTACTGCAGCCGCGTTCCTGTTCGGCTCGGCAGTTCCTGCGTTTGCGCAGACCGACGCCAGCGCGCCCGCGGCACAGGACGCGAAGGCAGCAAAGAGCCAGGCACGCAAGGCGGCCAGGGCTCAACGCAAGGCAGAGCACAAGGCTGCACGTGCGAAGAACACCGCCGAACTGAAGAAACTCGAAGACGCCGGTTACAAGCCGGCGGCCAATGATCCGAACTATCCGCAGAACCTGCAGAACGCGCAGAAGAAAGCTGCCGGCGCTGGTCAGTAAGCGTCGTCCGGCGGCAGGCCGCGGTTGATCCGCGGCTTGCCGCGTGCGCCGTGGTCCCACGGCGCACATCGAAAGCAACACTCCCGGTATCGACGAACGTAAGCGCAATCCATACGCCTGCGCTATTTGATTCGCATTCCTGTATGTTTTGGCGTGTGTCCCCCGCACACTGACGCAGTCAGTTCCGCCCGCCCGGCGCCGCCGCATTTCCCGCCATCTTCAGCCAGTCCTTGAACGCTCGCACCGCTTCGTCGTTCGCGCGTGCCGAAGCCACGTACGTGAAGTAGCGCCACGGCGGCAACGCCGGTTCGCTGAACGGCTGCACGAGCCGACCTTCGGTGATGTCGTCTGCGACGAGCGCGATCGGCCCCATCGCGACGCCGAGCCCGTCGAGCGCGCCTTGCAGCGTCAGGTAGAAATGCTCGAGCGTGAGCGAGTGACGCGGCACGAGATTCGGCTGTCCGGCTGCCGCGAGCCATTCCGGCCACATGCCGGGATAGGTGGCCGCGTGCAGCAGCGTGAAGCCGGCGAGATCGGCGGGCGTATGCAACGGCCGCCCGTCCAGCAGCTTCGGTGCACACACCGGCAGCCGGACTTCGGACAGGAATTCCTCGGCAACATAACCGTCGATGGCCTGCGGGCCGCCGCGAACGATCAGGTCGACCTTGTCGCGCAGCTTGTCGATCGGCTCGTTCGACGTCGACAGCCGCACCTCGATGGCCGGATGGGCGACCTGGAACGACGACAGCTTCGGCACCAGCCAGCGCAACGAAAACGTTGCGGGTGCGCTCACGCGCAGCACGCGCTGCTGCGCATGGCCGAAATGCTGCGCAGTGGCGAGCGCGATCCGGTCGAACGACGCGCCGACCTCGGCGAGATACGCGCGGCCCGAGTCGGTCAGCTCGACCCGCCGGTTATGGCGCTCGAACAGCGGCCGCCCAAGCCACGCCTCCAGCTGCTGCACGTGCCGGCTGATCGCGCCGTGGGTCACGCATAGTTCGTCCGCGGCCAGCGTGAAACTGCCGAGGCGCGCGGCGGCTTCGAACGCACGCAGCGAATTCAGCGGAGGGAGTCGTCGGGCCATTGTATCGTTCGTGTGATATTTACTCACACGATGGTTCAGGTTTAATCGTTTGATCGGGTGCTCAAGCTCCGCCAATATGGCACACAAACGGCCGGCTCGGCCGAATGACTGTCTGAATTTCTCACATGGAGTGCGGAGCATGCCGAACGTGGTGGTCGTGGGCGCCCAATGGGGCGACGAAGGTAAGGGGCGCGTCGTGGACTGGCTGGCGGCACAGGCCGATCTCGTTGCACGCTACAACGGCGGCCACAACGCCGGTCATACGCTGGTCGTCGGCGGTAAGACGTACAAGCTCGCGCTGTTGCCGAGCGGTGTCGTGCGCGGCAAGCGCGGCGTGATCGGCAACGGGGTAGCGCTCGATCCGGAAGCGCTGCTCGCGGAAATCGGGCGGATGGCGGAGCTCGGGCTGTCGGTGACGCCGGACAACCTGTCGATCGCCGAGAACGCGACGCTGGTGCTGCCGATCCACCGTGCGATCGACCAGGCTCAGGAGCGCTTGCGCCGCGAGCCGATCGGCACCACGCTGCGCGGGATCGGGCCGGCCTACGAGGACAAGGTCGGGCGTCGCGGTCTGCGCGTCGGCGATCTCGCGGAACCGGGCCGGCTCGCCGCCAAACTGGATGTGCTCGTCGACCATCACAACGCGTGGTTCCGCGGCCTGGGGCTCGACGAGTATTCCCGCGACGCGATGCTGGCGACGCTGGTCGACCTTGCGCCGCGGATCCTGCCGTTCGTACGCCCCGTCTGGGCCGATCTCAACGACGCGACCGACCGCGGCGAGCGCATCCTGTTCGAAGGGTCCCAAGCCGTGATGCTGGACATCGACTGGGGCACGTACCCGTTCGTGACGTCGTCCGGCACCGTTGCGTCGGCGGCGGCGGCCGGCACCGGGCTTGGCGCGTCGAAGCTCGGCCACGTACTGGGCGTCACCAAGGCGTATGCGACGCGGGTCGGCGGCGGTCCGTTCCTCACCGAGCTGTCCGACGCGACCGGCGAAACGCTGCGCGCACGCGGGCAGGAGTTCGGCGTGAATACCGGCCGGCCGCGCCGCTGCGGATGGCTCGATGCCGCGCAGTTGCGACAGGCCGTCAGGATCTCGGGCATCGATTCGCTGGCGCTCACCAAGCTCGACGTGCTCGACGGTTTCGAGTCGATCGAGCTGTGCGTCGGCTACGAGCTCGATGGCGTGCGGGTCGACCACTTGCCGGCGAGCCTCGATGCGCAGTCACGCGCGAAGCCCGTGTACGAGCGGTTCGACGGCTGGCAGGGCACCGTGAAGGGGGTACGTGAACGTGCGGCCCTGCCGCGCGCCGCGCAGGATTTCATTGCGCGCGTCGAAGCGGTCGCGGGCGCACCGGTCTCGATGATCACGACCGGCGCGGAGCGTGACGACACGATCGTGTTGCGCAATCCGTTCGATGCGGCCGCCGGGGCGTAATGCGTCAACCATGCCGTGAGTTGAGGGGCGGCACCGTGGTCGCCGGGTAGTTTTTGCCGATCCGATGCCGCTCGGGTGCCGGCGCGACCGGTCGCGTATCCGCTCGGTCCGGACGTCGCGCGTGCGGCGACTCGGCGATACGATTCGGCGTCCGGATCACGCCGCTTACGGCGAACTGGACACGTCTGCACCGCTGCTGTACTGTTCCGCACAATTCGCGCCAGACCGGCCTGCGCCGGTGCCGCCGGCACCGTGGCCGCGCGGTGGCGCGACGTGATCTCAATCCCGGGGACAGGTCGATGGACACGTTACAGATGATGCGCATTTTCGTCCGGGTGGCGGAGGAGGGCAGCTTCACGAGCGCGGCCCAGCGCCTGGACATCACGACGGCCTACGCATCGCGGTCGGTCGCGCAGCTCGAAACGCATCTGCGCACGCGCCTGCTCAACCGCAGCACGCGCCGCATCGCGCTGACCGACGCCGGGCAGCGCTATCTCGACCGCTGCCAGCGCATCCTCGGTTATATCGAAGAAGCGGAATCCGAGGCGGCCGACGCACAGGCAAAGCCGTCCGGACGGCTGCATGTCCATGCGACGACGAGCTTCGGCCAGGCCTACGTGGTGCCCGCGGTCGTGCGATACCGGCAGCGCTATCCATCGGTCGCGGTCGAGCTGACGCTGTCGCAGCACGTGCCCGACATCATCGACGAAGGCTACGACGTGTCGCTGCAGTTGAGCGCGACGGAGTTGCCCGATTCGGGGCTCGTGTCGCAGCGGCTCGGCGAGGTGCACAGCGTGCTGTGCGCGTCGCCCGCGTATCTGAAGGAGCGCGGTACGCCGCGCACGGTGCGCGAGCTCGACGGCCATGCGTGCCTGCAGATCGTCACGCCCGTGTTTCCGCGCGACCGCTGGCATCTCGACGGCCCGGACGGCCCCGAGACGTTCGACCTGCCGTCGCCGGATTTCCAGGTGAACATCGCCGACGCGCTCGGCGCCGCCCTGCGCGCGGGCCTCGGCATCGGTTCGCTGCCGATGTCGTCGGCATTGCCCGCGCTGGCGAGCGGCGCGCTGGTGCGCGTGCTGCCCGACTACCGGTTGCAGAAGCTGACGGTCTACACGCTGTACGCATCGCGCCAGTATCTCGATGCGAAGATCCGTACGTTCGTCGATTTCCTCCGCGAATGCGTGCCCGAAATGCTGGCCACCGACGAGGCTGCGCTGCACGCTTCCTGCAAGTCCTGAGGTCGCACCGTCGGCGTTGAGTACGATGGTGCGCATCGGTCGCGCAAATAATCTGTAGTCCTGTATTTGACGCGGATATCGACTGCATCCTCACGTCCGCCCCGGGCAATGACGTCTGGATAACCGGCGTGCCCTTATGAAAGCGCTTGCTTTCGATATCGAACATCGTTGGTTCGGTGCGTGGCGCCCACCCCCTAGAATCGGTTCGACCGGCTTCATCGCACGCGTGCGCAAAGCTGCATCCTCTTCATCGAACCCGATACGACATGGCAGACCAACACTCCACAACCCGCCGCCGGCTCCTGCATGCCGGCCTGGCCATCGCGGCGGGCGCCGCCGCGCATCCGGGCTTCGCGCTGGCGAGCACGGCCGGCGCACGTACGTTGCGCATCGGCTATCAGAAAGGGCCGCTCAGCCTGTTGAAGGCACGCGGTACGCTGCAGAGCAAGCTCGCGACACTCGGCGTGACCGTCACGTGGACCGAGTTTCCATCGGGGCCGCCGCAGCTCGAGGCGTTGAACGCGGGATCGATCGACTTCGGCGATGTCGGTGAGGCGCCGCCGATCTTCGCGCTTGCGGCCGGCGCGCCGCTCGTCTATTACGCGCAGACGCCGGCCGGCCCAGCAGCCGAGGCGTTGGTGGTCGCGAAGGATTCGCCGGTCAAGACCTTTGCAGACCTGCGTGGCAAGCGCATCGCGCTGGTGAAGGGATCGAACACGCACTTCCTGCTGGTCCGGCTGCTGCAGGCCGCCAAGCTCAACTATGCCGACATCTCGCCGGTCTGGCTGTCGCCGTCCGATGCGCGCGCCGCGTTCGAGAATCGTTCGGTCGATGCGTGGATCATCTGGGATCCGTTTCTCGCGGTCGTCCAGCAGGCGTTCGGCGCGCGCATCGTCGCGGACGGCACCGGGCTCGTCGAGAATCGCGGCTACTACTTTGCGTCGCGCACCTATGCGCAGCGCAATGCCGACGTGCTGGACGTGGCCGTGTCGGAATTGACGGCGGTCCAGCGATGGCTCGACGGGAACCGCGCGCAGGGCGCGGCCGAGTTCTCGAAGCTGTGGGGGATTCCGGAGCCGGCGGTGGCGCTCGCGTTTCGCCGCGCGCGCTTCGGCGTCGAGCCCGTCACGCGCGACACGCTCGCGTATCAGCAGCGCATCGCCGACGTGTTCTACCAGGCCGGTGTGCTGCCGAAGCGCGTCGACGTCAGCCTGGCTGCACCGCCCGCGCTCGCTTGACGGTGCGACCGGTCAACGGCGGAACGGCAGTGCGACATCGTCCGGAATCGGGCACACGTATGGCCGGCCGCCGCGCCGCTCGAGCAATTCAGCCTTCGCCTGCGCGAGCGTGTCCGGCGCGCCGAGCAGGTCGATCGCGGTCGCGGCCATCGTCTTCGCTGCAAGCAGCATGCCCTTGTGCGCGAGCGGCGTCTTGCCTTGCGCAACCCACTGCCACGAGTGCGGCGGCGTGCCGAACGCGTAGCAGCTCGTATGGCATTGCGCGGTCGGCGTGACCCAGCTCACGTCACCGACGTCGGTCGAGCCGCAGATCGGGCGGCCCTTGCCCGGCTCGTACGGATCGATCCCGTCGAACAACGCTTTCGGATTGCGCCACGCCTGGTTCAGCGACCGCGATGACGTTTCGATATCCTGCGTAGTGAGCGTCTCGCGCTGGTACGCATCGGCGAGCACTGCGTCGTCGGCGTCGAAGCCGGCGGTGCCGATCGACTGCAGATGCCGGTACATGACCTGGTTCAGCACCGCGTTTTCCAGCAGGTTCGAGCAGGCCTTGTCGAACACGATCTCGAGCCGGCAATCGGTCATCATCGCCGCGCCGCGCGCGACATTCTTCACGCGCTCGAACAGCTCGGCCGCCTGGTCGTTACGGGCCGCTCGCACGAGATACAGCACTTCCGCATTGGCCTGCACGACGTTCGGCGACAGGCCGCCCGTGTTCGTTACCGCATAGTGCACGCGCGCTTCGGGCAGCATGTGTTCGCGCAGGTAGTTGACGCCCACGTTCATCAGCTCGACGGCATCCAGTGCGCTGCGGCCGAGATGCGGCGACGCGGCCGCGTGCGACGCCTTGCCCGTGAAGCGGAAGTACGCCTGGATGTTCGCGAGCGAACCGGCCGGAAAGATGCCCGTGTACACATGCGGGTGCCACGACAGCGCGGCGTCGAGATCGTCGAACATGCCGGCGCGCGCCATGAACGTCTTGCCGGAACCGCCTTCCTCGGCCGGACAGCCGTAGAAGCGCACGGTGCCGGGCTGGCCCGTGCGTTCGAGATGCGCCTTCACCGCGGCCGCGGCGAGATGTGCGGCGGTGCCGAGCAAGTGGTGGCCGCAGCCGTGGCCATTGCCGTTCGAGATCTCGCCCGACGGCTGGCAGGTGAGTGCGCCGGCTTCCTGGCTGAGCCCGGACAACGCATCGTATTCGCCGAGGATGCCGATCACGGGGCCGCCGTCGCCGGCTTCGGCGACGAACGCGGTCGGAATGTCGGCCACGCCGCGCGTCACGCGGAAGCCGGCTTCCTCCAGCATCCGGATGTGCAGGTCGGTCGACGCGAATTCCTCGTAGCGCAACTCGGCGAGGTTCCAGATCCGGTCGGACAGCTCGGTGAATGGCGCACGCTGGCTGTCGATGAAATCGAGGGCGAGTGAAGTCATGAATTGCTCCTGTGAAGAGACTGGCGCGGTCAGAATTTCTGCCGGAGGCCAAGGGCGAAGACGGTGCTGCTCATGCCGGGGGTGGACATCGGTGCGGAGCCGAACGACAGCGCCGACTGTCCGGTGTTGCTGAAGCCGCCGATGCGTACGTACACACCGGTGAGTTTCGAGAACTGGTAGTCGTAGCCGAGCAGCGCGCCGAGCGCATGGCTCGCCTGGCCGGCGATCGTGCGATACGCGAGGTCGGCGCGGATCGCGTGTGGGCCGCGCTGCCAGATCGCACCCAGCGAATAGACCTGCGCGACGAGCGTGCCGGGCGCGGTGGGGCGCATCAGCGTGTACGCGAACGACGCGAGCGTCGGGCCGAACGCATATGACGCGCTGGCCATCACCGAATCGGTGCGCGGGCCATCGGGGGCGCCGCCCGGCGTCGACGACGTCGCCGCCCACATCGCGTTGTACGCACCGCTCAGCATCACCGGGCCGCGCGCGAAATTGGCGACGACACCCGCGTTGCTGGCGATCGGGCTCGCGCCCGCCGCGTTGCGGAACGCGTAGAGCACGGTGACGTCGAGCCCGCCGTAGGTCGGCGTCTTGTAGCTGATCGCGTTCTCGATGCGCCCGGGCAGCGACGCGGCACCGCGCCCGAGATCACTGCCGATCAACGCGGTGCTCGCGAACGGCGACAACTGGCCGACGAGATAGAACGGATCGGCCGCTTCCGGCACGATCGCCGGATACTGCTTGCCGAGCTTGATCGTCCCCCAGTCCGCGGAGCCGATCGCGACGTTGGCTTCGCGGTTGTAGAACGATGCCGCGCTTTGCGGGCGCCCGGACATCAGGTCGAAGCCGCTTTCGAGGCGGAAGCTCGCGCGCAGGCCGCCGCCGAGATCCTCGCTGCCGATGAAGCCGAAGCGCGACGTCGAGGCGCCGCCGCTCATCAGGCCGACGCTCGTCTGGCTGCCGATGCGCGCGTATTGCAGGAAGCTGTCGAGCGCGCCGTAGATCTGTACGTTGGCGCGGGCCGGCGCGGCCCACATGCAGGTTGCCGCGCAGCACGCGGCCATCAGGGTTGAATTGCGCACGTTTGTCTCGTGGTGTCGCGATCGTCGGCGCGCGAATCGCAGGCGTGCAAGGGCCCGCCCGCGTACGCGTCGACGTCGCGGATTCTGTTGTCTGACGGAGAGTGGCGTGGCCGGTGTCGGGCGTCGCCGTGAATGAAGCGGCGTGCCGTTCAGCGGCCGTCGTGATGCGAGTCGGCCGGGCGTTCGCGGAAGCGCCACAGCGCGATCATGCTGACGGCGCCGCACGCGAGCACGTACCACGCGGGCGACATCGGGTCGCCGGTGCGATGCAGCAGCCACGTGACGTTGAACTGCGCGAAGCCGCCGAAGATCGTCACGCCGAAGCTGTAGATCGTCGCGAGCGCGGTGGCGCGCACGCGCGGCGGGAACGCCTCCATGATCAGCAGCAGGAACGCGGAACTGCCTGCGGTGGCGAAGGCCATCACGACGGTGACGATCGCGACCATCAGCCCCACCGACGGCGCGGCGATCAGCAGCCGGAAGGCGGGATACACGCACGCGAGCGACAGCAGCCACGTGACGGCGATCATCGGCTTGCGGCGCGGCAGGCGATCGATGATCCACAGCCCCGACACGAGCGCGGCGACGATCATCGCCAGCCCCGACGCGCAGCCGGCGAGCAGCGACGTCGCCATCGGCAGGTGAAGCGTGCGTACTGCATAAGCGGGCATGTAGAACACGAAGATGTAGAGCGTCGACGTGCCGCCGATGATCATCAGCGTGCCGAGCACGACGCGGCCGAGGTAGTGCGTGAACACCTCGCGCACGGCGCTGCCGCCGGCGTCGTGCGTCGGCACATGCGTTTCGTCGAGATGCCGGCGGATGTAGAAGCCGACCGGGCCGAGCAGCAGGCCGAGCAGGAACGGCACGCGCCAGCCCCAGCTTTCGAGCGCGTCCGCCGACAGTACGGCCGACAGCAGCGCACCGCTGAGCGCGCCGAGCAGCGCCGCGACGCCCTGGCTGATCATTTGCCAGCTCACCATGAAGCCGCGGCCGGACAGCGGGCCCGATTCCATCAGGAAGGTGGTCGATGCGCCGATTTCGCCGCCGGCCGACAGGCCCTGCAGCAGCCGGCCGATCACGACCAGCACCGGCGCCACGACGCCGATACGCGCATAGGATGGCGTCAGCGCGATCAATGCGGTGCCCGCGATCATCAACTGGATCGTCAGCGTCAGCGCCGCGCGCCGGCCTGCGCGATCGGCGTAGTTGCCGATCAGCACGCCACCGAGCGGACGCATCACGAAGCCGACGCCGAACGTCGCCATCGCGAGCAGCAGCGGTCCGGCGCCCGAATCGACCGGAAAGAACGTCTTGCCGATCAGCGCGGCGAAGTAGCTGAACACGGTGAAGTCGAACATCTCGAGCGCGTTGCCGGCCGAGGTGGCGATGATCGTCCGGGTCTGCGCCGAGCGGCGGCGCGGGGCAGGCGGCGCGTCGACGAGCGGCGTGGCGGCGTCTTGCATCGGGGATGTCTCCATGGGTATCGGTATCGTGAGCGCCGCATGGATCGTCAGGCATCCTGCGAGAGCTGGCCGCATGTTAAGACCCGGCAAAACATCGCGATACGCGCAAATTTTTATCCTGATAACATTTGTTTATCCCCTGATGCCTTTCGTCTGCCTCGTCCATTCGTCGCATGAAACTTCACCAGCTCCGCGCGCTCGTGGCCGTTGCCCGCTCGGGCAGCATCCATGAAGCCGCGCGCACCCTGCATCTCACGCAACCTGCCGTCACGCGCTCGCTGCGCGATCTCGAGGACGAACTCGGGCTGATGCTGGTCGCACGCAGTTCGTCGGGCGTGACGCTGACCGATGCGGGGCGCGCGATGCTGCGGCGGGCCGAACTGGTCGTCAACGAGGTTGCGCGCACCGAGGAGGAAATGGCGCAGTTGCGCGAGAACCGGCAAGGCCGGCTCGCGATCGGGATGACGCCGCTGGCGGGCATCACGGTGCTGCCGGCCGCGTACAACCGCTTTCGCCGAGCGATGCCCGACGTCCAGCTCGAATTCGTCGAGGGCAGCCCGTCGCAGCTGGTCGAGCAGTTGAAGAACGGTGCACTCGATTTTGCGCTGGGTGCGGGCGCGGATGCGCAGGACTTCACGTCCGTGCGCTGCGAGCATCTCGACTCGTTTCCGATGTGGTTCGCGGTGAGCCGCAAGGGCAAGCTCGCCGGCGCGACCTCGCTGGCCGACCTGCAGGACGCGGAGTGGCTGCATACGGGGCCATCCACCGAATTCCGCGCGTTTCTTGCGGAGCTGTTCGCGCAGGCCGGCCTGCCGGTGCCGCGCCGCGTGACACGCTGCGCGTCGCAGACGCTGTTCTACGCACTGGCCGTCAACAGCGATGTGGTGACGGCGTGGACGCAGCTCGCACTGCGTGGGGAGGACGCCTCCGATACGCTGAAGACGCTCGATCTCGTCGGGCAGCCGCCCGCGCGCAATCTCTATCTGCTGTTCCGCGACAGTGCGGTGCTCACGGCGTCGGCCGAGTACTTCGTGCGCTGCATCGATGAAGCGGTGCAGGCCGAGCGTGCGCATGCCGGCGGGACGAAGCGCGGGACGCGCTCGCGTGCGCCGCGCGCGTGAGGTGCCGGCTTACGGCGCAACGCGGGATAGCGGTACCGCTTCGTCGCGCAGCTTCAGCACATCGCGGCCCGGCGCATCGCCGAACAGGCGCGCGTATTCGCGGCTGAACTGCGACGCGCTCACGTAGCCGACACTGCGGCATGCCTGCCGCGCATCCATCGCCGACACGCACATAAGGCGGCGCGCCTCCTGCAGCCGCAGCACCTTCTGGCATTGCAACGGGCTCATCGACGTGACCGCACGGAAGTGGTGATGGAAGGTCGACGGGCTCATGTCCACCTGTCGCGCGAGCGATTCGACCGTCATCGGATCGAGGTAATGGTCGCGAATCCAGGCGACGGCGCGCGAGATGCGTTGCGTCGTCGAATCGGCCAGGCCGATCTGCGCGACGCGCGCACCCGACGGGCCGCGCAGCAGCCGAATGAGGATTTCGTCGACGATCAGCGGCGCGAGCAGGTCGATGTCGTCGGGTTGCGCGATCAGTTGCATCAGGCGCACGACGGCGTCGACGATTTCAGGCTGTGCATCGTGCGTATCGAGTGCGCCGCAGTCGACCGCCTTCGGCAGCCCGAGCGGAAATACGCGCGGCGTGAGTGCCACGATGCGGGCCGGGTCGAGTTCCAGTTGCGCATAAAGGAACGGCTCGGTCGGGCTCGCGCGCATCACGCGACCGGTGACGGGCAGGTCGGCAGTCGCCACCAGCATCCGCGATTCGTCGATCACGTAGGTGTCGTCGCCGACCTGTGTCGATTTCGCGCCTTGCCCGACGATGCTCAGGCACGCGTGGAGCACGCCATGGTTCCAGTGCGGCGGAGACGCGGAGGCGCGCGCGATGCGCATGCCACGTACCGGGAGATCGAACGTGCCGTCGTGCGGTGCGTAGGCGGCGATCAGCGCAGCGAGCCGGGCCGTGGGCGACCGGGCAGGAGACTGGGGGGCGTGATCGGGCGTGATGCGCTGTAGCGGCGGCGTTCGGGCGTCGATTTCCATAGTGCGTGAGCGGATGGCGGAGTGATCAGTGCAAGGTGCGCGGCGGTGATTTCGTGTTGGTGTCCCGGCAGGGGGCCGGCACGGCGGTCACATCGTACGGCGAGTCGCGTGCACGCGATTGCCTAAACCTGTGGGAAATTAGCCCGATCATCCGGATCTGCATGGCCGGCGACCGCATCGCGCGTCGCTGCGCGGTGTGCAGCGCACAAATTCGGAAATTAAGGCAAAACAATCGCAGGATCGGGCAAGCCAATTTCCGGCGGTTTTCATACCATTGCACCTGCTGAAACAAACGTGATCCAGTGCACTCGGGCGATGCAGGCATGACTGCCGCATGGCCGGCGAATGCCGCCGGCGTTGTCGCTGCGAACCACTGGAAAAGACTCAGGACTGCTATTCGAATGTTCATGCATCGGGCCGGCCGAGGCCGGCTTGCGCCCGTTGCATGCCGGCGCGCGTCTGGCGCGAGCGTGCCGACCGACCCGGTGTAGCCGGCGTCGGTGCCGCCGCATTGGCCGGGCTGCTACATGCCGGTCGCGATGCGGCGACGGGGCGCGCGTCAAGGCAGTCGACCGCGCAGGGGATTCCGGACAAATGGACCAACTTCAATCGATTCGGGCATTCGTGACGGTGGCAAGGGAAGGCGGCTTTCGCCGGGCGGCGACGCGGCTGCGCGTGTCGACGGCGATGGCGAGCCGGCTGGTCGATGCGCTCGAGACGCGCCTTGGCGCGCGCCTGCTGCAACGCAGCACCTGCCACCAGTCGCTGACGGAAATCGGTGAGCTGTATCTCGCGCGCGTCGAGCGGATTCTCGGTGCGATCGACGAGATCGATGGTCGTGTCGTTGCGATGGGCAGCAAGCCGGAAGGCGAACTCCGCATTGCCGCGCCGGTCGCGTTCGGGCTCAGCCAGTTGAGCGCATTGCTCGATCGCTTCGTGAACCGGTTTCCGGACGTGCGGCCGACCGTGACGCTGACCGATGCCCATGTCGACCTGACATCGGAAGACATCGATGTCGCGTTCCTGACCGACGGCATGCCGGTGACGGGTGCGCATGCGCTGCACACGCTGGCCGCCTACGAATCCGTGCGCGTCGCGGCGCCGTCTTATGTCGACGCGCATGGCGGCGCGGCTGCGTCGGGCGACTGGCCGGATATCACGGCCGTGCGGCTCGATCTGCCGGGGACCGGCGATGACGATGCGGCTGCGTTTCGACCCGACACGGCGCCCGGCGGCAGTCCGGGCGTCGGCCATCTCGAGATGGCGCGGCGGCTGGCCGTGGCCGGCATGGGCGCTGCGGTGCTGCCCGCGTATCTCGTCGACGCCGATCTGGTGGCCGGCACGCTGGTGCGCGTTGCGCCGATTCGCCCGCTCGCGCCCGTCACGTTGAAGCTCGCGCATGCGCGCACCGCGCATCTGCCGGCCGCTGCACGGGCATTCATCGAATTTGCCGGCGCCGCATTCCGGCCCGCGAGCTAGCGGCCCGGCTGGTCGCCGCAACGATGCCCGCCCGCCAGGGCCGCGGGCTCATGGTTCTTTTTTTCCACGGAAGCAGTTCGACGAACGAACGCTCCGCAGGGCGCAACGCACGCCCGAAATACGCGACCGCAGCCGCGGCAAACAGGAAGCGACAGCATTCCGGCCGCGCGTGCAGGTCACGAGGAGATCTGGTGATTCCCATTGAAGGTCGTCTATTTGTGAGAGGTCGCTCCATGCGCGTCGAACGGGTTCCATACCGCTTAATCACTGCTGCAACGGCTGCCGTTTTCCTGGCCGCGTGCGGAAAAAAAGAATCGGCACCGCCGCCGCAAACGCCGGAAGTCGGCGTCGTCACCGTCCAGCCGCAGGCCGTGCCGGCGGTAACGGAACTGCCGGGTCGCACCAGCGCGTTCCTCGTCGCACAGGTGCGTGCGCGGGTCGATGGCATCGTGCTGCGCCGCGAATTCACCGAAGGCACCGACGTCAAGGCCGGTCAGCGCCTCTACAAGATCGACCCGGCGCCGTACGTCGCCGCGCTGAACAGCGCAAAGGCGACGCTCGCAAGGGCACAGGCGAACCTCGTCACGCAGAACGCGCTGGTCGCACGTTACAAGGTGCTGGTGGCCGCGAACGCGGTCAGCAAGCAGGACTACGACAACGCAGTGGCCACGCAAGGGCAGGCCGCGGCGGATGTCGCGGCCGGCAAGGCGGCGGTCGACACCGCGCAGATCAACCTCGGCTATACCGATGTCGTCTCGCCGGTTTCGGGCCGCGTCGGCATCTCGCAGGTGACGCCGGGCGCGTATGTGCAGGCGAGCCAGGCGACGCTGATGTCGACGGTGCAGCAGCTCGATCCGGTGTACGTGGACCTTACGCAGTCGAGCCTCGACGGGCTGAAGCTGCGCCAGGACGTGCAGAGCGGCAAGCTGAAAACGAGCGGCCCGGGCGCGGCGAAGGTGTCGCTGATCCTGGAAGACGGCAAGACCTATTCGGAGCCGGGCAAGCTGCAGTTCTCGGACGTGACGGTTGACCAGACCACCGGCTCGGTAACGATTCGCGCGATCTTCCCGAACCCGGGCCGCGTTTTGCTGCCGGGCATGTTCGTGCGTGCACGGATCGAGGAGGGCGTGAACGAGAACGCGTTCCTGGTGCCGCAGATCGGCGTCACGCATGACCAGAAGGGCCAGGCGATCGCACTGGTCGTGAATGCGGCCAACAAGGTCGAGACACGTCCGTTGACGACGGCCGGCACGTACGGCCAGGACTGGATCGTCGAAGGCGGTCTGGAAGCGGGCGATCACGTGATCGTGCAGGGCGTCGACAAGGTGCGTCCGGGCGCGACCGTGGAAACGGTCGCCGCGCAGCTCGCACCGGCGCCGGACGCTGCGTCCGGCACACCGGCAAGCGCCGCGAATGCGTCCGGCGTCGCGCCGGCGAGCAACGCCGCCAATGCTGTCGCGCGTTCGACCGCCGCGTCGGCCGCGCAATAACGAGGAGTCCGTTTCATGGCCAAGTTCTTTATCGATCGCCCGATCTTTGCGTGGGTGATCGCGATCGTGCTGATGCTGGCCGGCGTCGCATCGATCTTCAAGATGCCGATCGCGCAGTATCCGACGATCGCACCGCCGACGATCCAGATCCAGGCGAACTATCCGGGCGCTTCCGCGAAGACGGTGGAAGACACGGTGACGCAGGTGATCGAGCAGCAGATGAGCGGTCTCGACAACTTCCTGTACATGTCGTCGACCAGCGATGACTCGGGTAACGCCACGATCACGCTGACCTTCTCGCCGGGCACGAATCCGGACGTCGCTCAGGTGCAGGTGCAGAACAAGCTGTCGCTTGCGACGCCGAACCTGCCGCAGGTCGTGCAGCAGCTCGGCATGCAGGTCACGAAGTCGAGCAGCAACTGGCTGATGTGGTTCGCATTCAACTCCGAGGACGGCAGCATGTCGAAGGAGGACCTGACGAACTATGTGGCGTCGCACGTGCTCGATCCGCTCAGCCGCGTGAACGGCGTCGGCCAGACGCTGCTGCTCGGTTCGCAGTTTTCGATGCGCATCTGGCTCGACCCGGTCAAGCTGACCAACTACAGCCTCACGCCGACCGACGTGTCGGCCGCGATCACGCAGCAGAACGTGCAGATCGCGGGCGGCCAGATCGGCGGCACGCCGGCGAAGCCGGGCACGATGCTGCAGGCGACGATCACCGAATCGACGCTGCTGCGCACGCCCGAGCAGTTCGGCAACATCCTGCTGAAGGTCAACCAGGACGGTTCGCAGGTTCGCCTGAAGGACGTCGGCCGCGCGGCGCTCGGCTCCGAGAACTACACGTTCGACACGAAGTACATGGGGCAGCCGACGGCCGGCCTCGGCATCCAGCTCGCAACCGGCGCGAACGCGCTGGCGACCGCGACCGCGTTGCGGGCGAAGATCGACGAACTGTCGAAGTATTTCCCGCACGGTCTCGTCGTCCACTATCCGTACGACACGACGCCGTTCGTGCGCCTGTCGATCGAGGAAGTGGTCAAGACGCTGCTCGAAGGGATCGTGCTCGTGTTCCTCGTGATGTACCTGTTCCTGCAGAACCTGCGGGCAACGATCATCCCGACGATCGCGGTGCCGGTCGTGCTGCTCGGTACGTTCGCGATCATGGGCCTCGCCGGCTTCTCGATCAACACGCTGTCGATGTTCGGCCTCGTGCTTGCCATCGGCCTGCTGGTCGACGATGCGATCGTGGTCGTGGAAAACGTCGAGCGTGTGATGGCGGAGGAGGGCCTGTCACCGAAGGAGGCGACCCGCAAGGCGATGGGCCAGATCACCGGCGCACTCGTCGGCGTGGCGCTCGTGCTGTCGGCGGTGTTCGTGCCGGTGGCGTTCTCGGGTGGCTCGGTCGGCGCGATCTATCGTCAGTTCTCGCTGACGATCGTGTCGGCGATGGTGCTGTCGGTGCTCGTCGCGTTGATTTTGACGCCGGCACTGTGCGCGACGATCCTCAAGCCGATCCCGCAAGGGCATCACGAGGAGAAGAAGGGCTTCTTCGGCTGGTTCAACCGGACTTTCGACCGCAGCCGCGATCGCTATACGGGTGGCGTGAATCACGTGATCCGTCGCTCGGGACGCTGGCTCGTGATCTACCTGGCCGTGTTCATCGCGGTCGGCGTGATGTTCGTGCGCCTGCCGAAGTCGTTCCTGCCGGATGAAGACCAGGGCTACATGTTCATGATCGTGCAGACGCCGTCCGGCTCCACGCAGGAAACGACCGGCAAGACGCTCGACAACATCAACACGTACCTGACCACCACCGAGAAGGACGTGGTCGACTCGGTGTTCACGGTCAACGGCTTCAGCTTTGCGGGCCGCGGCCAGAACGCCGGTCTCGTGTTCGTGAAGCTGAAACCGTACGAGCATCGCCAGCGTTCGGACCAGAAGGTGCAGGCGCTGATCGGTCGGACCTTCGCGCACTACTCGCAGTACAAGGACGCGATGGTGATCCCGTTCAACCCGCCGTCGATTCCCGAACTCGGGACGGCTGCCGGCTTCGACTTCGAGCTGACGGACAACGCCGGTCTCGGCCACGAAGCGCTGATGGCCGCGCGCGGGCAGTTGCTCGGGATGGCCGCGAAGGATCCCGCGCTGGCACTCGTGCGCCCGAACGGCCTGAACGATACGCCGCAGTACAAGGTCGACATCGATCGCGAGAAGGCGAACGCGCTCGGCGTGACGGCTGCTGCGATCGACCAGACGTTCTCGATCGCGTGGGCGTCGCAGTACGTGAACAACTTCCTGGATATGGATGGCCGGATCAAGAAGGTGTACGTGCAGTCGGACGCGCCGTTCCGCATGACGCCGGAAGACATGAACATCTGGTACGTGCGCAACAGCGCGGGCGGCATGGTGCCGTTCAGTGCGTTCTCGACCGGCCACTGGAGCTACGGTTCGCCGAAGCTCGAGCGCTACAACGGCGTGTCGTCGATCGAGATCCAGGGGCAGGCCGCGGAGGGCAAGTCGACCGGCCAGGCGATGGCTGCAATGGAAGCGCTCGCGAGCAAGCTGCCGGAAGGTATCGGCTACTCGTGGACGGGCCTGTCGTTCCAGGAAATCCAGTCCGGCTCGCAGGCGCCGATCCTGTACGCGATCTCGATCCTCGTCGTGTTCCTGTGTCTCGCGGCACTGTATGAAAGCTGGTCGATTCCGTTCTCGGTGATCATGGTGGTGCCGCTCGGTGTGGTCGGCGCGCTGCTCGCGACGATGCTGCGTGGGCTCGAGAACGACGTGTTCTTCCAGGTCGGCCTGCTGACCACCGTGGGCCTGTCCGCGAAGAACGCGATCCTGATCGTCGAGTTCGCTCGCGAACTGCAGACGAAAGAGAACATGGGGCCGGTGCGCGCGGCGATCGAGGCGGCGCGTCTGCGGCTGCGTCCGATCCTGATGACGTCGCTCGCATTCATGCTCGGCGTGCTGCCGCTTGCGATCAGCAACGGCGCGGGTTCGGCGAGCCAGCATGCAATCGGCACGGGTGTGATCGGCGGGATGATCACGGCGACGTTCCTCGCGATTTTCATGATCCCGATGTTCTTCGTGCGGGTTCGCGCGATCTTCAGCGGCGAGACGGAAAACGTCGACGACGCATGGCGTCTCGTGCAGGGTGACCTGCAGCGCGGTCACGACGACGCACACGATTCGAAGGGGCAGTAACGATGCAAAAACACGCTTTGACTGCAACCGCGGCCGCCCTGGCTGCCGCGTTGTTCGCTGCGGGCTGCACGATGGCGCCGCATTACAAGCGGCCCGATGCGCCCGTCGCACAGGCGTACCCGGCGGGTGGCGTCTACGCGACGCAGCCGGACGCCGCGCGTGCGCGCAGCGCGAATGGGCAGGCCGCCGCCGCGATCGGCTGGCGAGAGTTCTTCGTCGATCCGCGCCTGCAGCGGCTGATCGAGATCGCGCTGAAAAACAACCGCGACCTGCGCGTGTCGGTGCTGAACATCGAGGCGGCGCGCGCGCAGTACCAGATCACGCGCGCGGGCCTGTTCCCGACGCTCGACGGTATGGGTACCGGCAGCCGTCAGCGATTGCCGAATGCGCTGACGTCGGGGACGGGCCGCAACATCTCGACAACCTACAACGTCGGGGTATCGGCGTCGTGGGAACTCGACCTGTTCGGCCGCGTGCAGAGCCTGAAGGACCAGGCGCTCGCGCAGTACCTGTCGACCGCGTATGCACGGCAGGCGTCGGAGATCTCGCTGGTGTCGCAGGTGGCTGACCAGTACCTGACGCTGCTGTCGACCGACGACCTGCTGAAGGTCACGGAGGACACGCTGAAGTCCGCGCAGGACTCGTACAACCTGACGAAGCTGCAGTTCGACAACGGCACGGGCTCCGAGCTCGACCTGCGTCAGGCGCAGACGGTGGTCGAGACGGCGCTTGCGAGCCAGCAGCAGCAGGCGCGCGACCGTGCGCAGGCGCTGAACTATCTGGTGCTGCTGATCGGCGAGCCGCTGCCGGACGACCTGCCGGCGGGCATGCCGCTCGACGCGCAGAACCTGCTGACGGACGTGCCGGCAGGCCTGCCGTCCGACCTGCTGACGCGTCGTCCCGACGTGATGCAGGCCGAGCAGTCGCTGCTGGCCGCGAACGCGAACATCGGCGCGGCGCGCGCGGCGTTCTTCCCGAAGATCTCGCTGACGGCCGCGTTCGGCACGGCAAGCCCGACGCTCGGCGGCCTGTTCAAGGCCGGCACCGCGGCGTGGTCGTTCGCGCCGAACATCGCGCTGCCGATCTTCGAGGGCGGCGCGAACATCGCGAATCTCGATCTTGCACACGTGCAGAAGCGCATCGAGATCGCGCACTACGAGAAGGCGATCCAGTCGGCGTTCCGCGAAGTGTCGGATGGTCTTGCCGCACGCGGTACGTACGACCAACAGATCGCGGCGCTGGAGCGCAACGAGCATGCGCAGCAGCGACGTTTCGACCTGTCGGACCTGCGTTACAAGAACGGCGTCGACAGCTACCTGTCGGTGCTGACCGCGCAGACGGACCTGTACAACGCGCAGCAGTCGCTGATCAGCGCACGTCTGGCACGCTGGACCAACCTGGTCGACCTGTACCGTGCACTGGGCGGCGGGTGGATCCAGCGCGCGGGCGAGACGCCGCGCGCGCCGGATGCGCCGGTCGACTACGACAAGGCGGCCGCTCCGGCGCCCGCGTCGGTAGCGACGACGAACGGGTAAGCAAGACCAACGGCAGGGGCAAGCCATGCCCCTGTTCGCGGAGGCTGCCCGACGCGAAAACGAAAACGCCACGGATGAAAATCCGTGGCGTTTCTTTTTACGCAGCCGACGTAGCCGCTCACATGGGAAGCGGCGTTACGTTACCCCTGCTTTTCCCAAAGCGTGCGGCCGAAGAACGTCAGCGTGCGATCCCACGCCGTTTGCGACCACACCGGATCGAACTGCGTGCCGGCGATGCGGCCGGGGCCGACGGCCGTTTCGTTCGCGAACGCGTGATGCGCGAGATAGCGATGGAATTCGACATTGACCTTCGCATCGGTCAGCTTCTTTTCGAGCGCATCGACCTGGTCGATCGCGAAGAACGCGTCCTGCGTGGCCCAGTGGCCCATCAGCGGCACCTTGAGCTTCGCCGGATCGAGGTAGTCGAGCGGCGGGAAGCCGTACCACGTAACGCCTGCGTCCGCATCGGCGAACTGCAGCGACAGCAGCGTGAGTGCGCCGCCCATGCAGTAACCGGTCACCGCGACACGCGACGCAAGCGTCTTCAGATGCGTCACGGCGCCCGGAATGTCCTGCGAAGCCGCGTCGCCGAAATCGAGCCCGGTCATCAGGTGGTGCGCTTCCTCTTCCTCGACCGTCGATTTGCCGCGATACAGGTCGGGCACGAGCGCGAAGTAGCCGCAGCGCGCGAGGCGATCCGCGACGCCGCGGATCTGGTCGTTCAGCCCCCACCATTCCTGGATGACAACGACCGCGGGCGCGCCTTCGGTCTTTGCCGGCGTGGCGAGATAGCCCTGCAGTTCCTGGCCGTCCGGGCGTCGAAACGTGATCATGGAACCGGATGTTTGAGACATGAAACCGCTCCTTTTCGAAAAATGCGATGAGTGCGGCATCGGTGCTGGCCTGCGGGCACGGCGACGATCGGGCAAGCCGGGCGTCGTGGTTCCGCTCGCGTTCGTTTCGGCCGGCACCGACCACGCGGCCATTCTATGCGCAAACACCGGCCGCCGTCGTGAACGGAGCCGCGCGGCACGCGATCCGCAAGATCGCATCGATCGGGGGCGCGCAATCCGTTCCGGGAGCGGACGACCGGAAAGCAAACACCCCAAAGGTCGGATCAAAATCCAACTTTTGGGGTGCAGTTCAGAGCGGGGTGTTTCGTGTGCTGCGCGCGTATCGGAATACGCGGGCGCGTGTCCGGCTTACTGGCCGAAATACACGGAGTCGCGGCCGTCCTGCTTGACTGCGATCGCGCGGCCGGCGCGTACGCCAGCGGAGGCTTGCGCGCCGTAGCCGGTTTCATCGGCGTTCGTCACGCGGGCCTGGGCGGTCTGCAGCGCGCGCGGGTAATACTGATCGGAGACTTCGGGCTTGTAGCCGGCCTGTTCGAGCTGGACGAGTTCCGCGCGCACCTGGGCACGCGTCAGCTGGCCCGACGGGTTCGATTGTGCAAATGCGCCGTACGAGGCGGACAGGGCGGTTGCGGCGACGACTGCGTAGATGAACGACTTCATGATGACCTCCGGTTTCATTGATTTCGCGCTTCGCTCGTTGCGTTCAGCGGTTGATTGCATCGTAACGATCGCGTTACCGGTCGGAAATACGCGTTCCAGCGAATAATTATTGCAACTGGGTAAACGATCTGAACAGGCGGGTATTTCGTCTGATGATTGCGGGGCTGTCCGGCGCTTGGCCGGGACTGCGGATGGCGCATCGCGTGGGGCGATGTCGTCGCTCGGCCGGGCCCACACAACGATCCATTAAGTCGCATTCCGAAATATTTGAGCGGGGTCGCCGATATCGTTCGTGCCGTACGTGCGCACTTCCGCGTCACTCGATGAGGATCGCCTGCCGTTTCCGGTATTCGGCAGGCGTGATTCCGACGTGCCGGGTGAATGACCGCCTGAGCGTATCGACATTCGCGAAGCCGCATTTCGCGGCGACCTGCTTCGGCGTGTCGTGGCCGTTCTCGAGCAAGTGGCGGGCGGCCGAAATGCGGGTCGCCTCGACCCATGCGGCTGGCGTCATGCCGACTTCCGCACGGAACAGCCGTGCGAAGTGGCGCGGACTCATGCCCGCATGCTTCGCCATTTCCGCCACCGAATGCTCGAGTTCCGGATTTGCCGCGATCCAGCGCTGAACCTCCTGCAGTACCGAACGCCCGGCGGGGCGCGCCTCGCCCTTGCGGCTGAACTGGAGTTGCCCACCCGGGCGCTTGAAGAACATGACGAGTTGCGCGGCGACGCGTCGCGCGATCTCGCGGCCGAGATCTTCCTCGACCAGCGCGAGCGCGAGATCGAGCCCGGCCGTGACGCCGGCGCCGGTGCGCAGCTTGCCGTCGCGCACGTACAGCGCGTCCGCGTCGACGGCGAGCGACGGATAGGCGTCTGCAAGCGCGTCGGCGGCAGCCCAGTGCGTGGTCAGGTGACGCCCTTTCAGCAGGCCGGTGGCCGCGAGGATGAACGCGCCGGTGCAGATCGAGCCGTAGCGCTTGCTCTGCACGGCTGCCGCTCGCAGCCATGCGAGGACGTCGGTGCGCAGTGCGATCCGGCCGGCGCTCGGCGCGCCGGCGACCAGCAGCGTGTCGATGCGCTCAGGAATGTCGGGAGCGATCCAGTCGGGCAGCAACTGCGCACCGGACGAACTGCGGATCGGACCGGACTCGCTTGCAATGATCCGCAACGTATAAAACGGCTTCCCGCATTCGGCGTTCGCTTGCGCGAAGACGTCGAGCGGTGCGGACACATCGAGCAGTTGAACGCCTGGAACGGCGAAAATTCCTACGACCTTCGGCATGATCGATTGCGTGGCGTGTCGAACGTGACGGGTAGCAGTATAGAGGCGCAGAGGCGGTGCATGGGGCGGGCGGCGGAACGTGCTTCCGGCGTTTGTTCTGCCGCACGCGCACCGTGTCCGTCCGTCGCGCAAAATGGCAGGATTTGACGTAACACGTCTATTGAAGCCAGCTATCGAGCTCCGGAGAATTGAGGGTGTTTTCAATGGAGGTCGATCATGACTGAGAACGTTGCAGGCATCACCATTCCCGATAGCCAACTGACGCGCGAGATCACCGAGCTCGTTCGCGATACCGCGTCTCCGTTGCTGTTCCATCATTCCAGCCGGGTGTTCTATTTTGCGGCGCTCGCGGGCCAGCGGCGCGGGCTGAAATACGATCCCGAACTGCTCTACTGCGGCTGCATGTTCCACGACATGGGGCTCACGCACAAACACAGCAGCGCGTGCGAGCGTTTCGAGGTGGACGGCGCCAACGCCGCCCGCGATTTCCTGAAGGGCAAGGGCATCTCGCAGCAGGATATCGACGTCGTGTGGACCTCGATCGCACTGCATACCACGCCGGGTATCCCGCAGCACATGCATCCGGTGATCGCGCTCGTTACCGCCGGCGTCGAGATGGACGTGCTGGGCCTGACGTATCCGGAATACAGCGATGTCGAGCGCGAGGCCGTCGTTCGTGCGCATCCGCGTACGCCGCGCTTCAAGGAAGACATCATTCAGGCGTTCTACGACGGAATCAAGCACAAGCCCGACACGACGTTCGGCAACGTGAAGGCCGACGTGCTCGTAGACAAGGATCCGCATTTTCACGCGGGCAATTTCTGCAGCGTGATCCGGTCGTCTGCGTGGGCCGGCTGATCGGCTTCGTTATCGCACACGATCCCCGGCACTGAGTAGGGGGGAACAAGAGCCGGGGTTGCGATATTGATCAGGAGTCCGATCATGTTGTGAAGGCAGGACGCTCGAGAACCGGCTCGCGCCTGCGGCGAGCGTGTCCATTCAGCATCGCTCCTGTTGCGGGGCGGTTCGCCTGTCCGGGCATCGGCCGGCATCAGTCGACTGGCGGAATCCTGCCTTCCGACAAGGTCTGGATAAGCCGGGCGCGACGTCGCTCGAGATCCGCCAACTGACGCTCGATGGCTGCGAGGCGTTGCTGCTGGACCTCGGTGACCTGATCGCACGAGCGCGCGCCTTCGATCAGAAGCATGCAGTCGGGGAAGCCGCGAATGTCGTCGATGGTGAAACCGGTCGCAATCATGCGCTGAATCTGCCTGACCTGTGTGACTGCCTTGTCGGGAAACATGCGGTAGCCGTTACTTGCACGTACCGACGCGAGCAAGCCATGTTCGTCGTAGTGCCGGATCGACCGCACGCTTGCGCCGGTATGTTGCGAGAGCGCCCCGATCGTCAGCCATTTCTGCATAAGTATCGTGCCCATGAAAGTCAGCCTGGCACATGCCGCTTGACTCTCACATCAGTGTAAGGGTTGAGACTCGGAGAACTGCTCACTTCCGAGGACTTTTTCATGCGGATCCGATCGCTGATCGATTTGTTGAACGCAGTGGTAACGGCGGCAATACTGATTGCGTCGGTGCCAAGTGCCGTAGCTGCGCCCAAAAGCTACATGGTTACGTCGAAAGACGGCGTAAGACTTGCGGTTCAGGAAGACGGCAACCCCGATGGCCGCCCGGTGATCCTGATTCACGGTCTGCTCGGCAGCCGTTTGGACTGGGACGCGCAAGTGCAGAGCGCCGAATTGCGCCACTACCGCATCATTACCTATGATCTGCGCGGCCATGGGCTCTCGGACAAGCCGTCCGGAGCTGCGCCGTATCACGATGGACGTCGTTGGGCCGATGACCTTGATGCCGTCGTCAAGGGCGCGCATGCGCGCAAACCCGTGGTGGTCGGTTGGTCGCTGGGTGGCGTGGTGATATCCAACTACCTCGCAGCCTACGGGGACCGCGACGTCGCGGGTGCCGTCTTTGTCGATGGTGTGGTCGAACTCGCACCGGGTCAAATCGTCGATCATCCCGAGGTTTATCGCGATATGAATTCGCCGGATCTGAAAACGCATTTGGACGGCGAGCGCAGATTCCTGGAATTGTGCTTCAACCATCGACCGGGTGCCGAGACCTTCAGCCGGCTTCTTGCCAATGCCGCGATGGCATCGTGGGATATGCAGCGGGCAATCCCGACGATGACGGTTTCCGCTGCCGAGGGGCTCGGCACAGCGCGCGTACCGCTGCTTTTTATCTACGGCGGTCACGACGCACTGGTCGATACGCGCAAGACGCTTGCACGTGCGATCACGCTGAATTCACGGATCACCACCAAGGTTTATGCCGATTCGGGCCACGCGCCGTTTATCGAGGAGCCCGACCGGTTCAACCACGACCTGGCGGCGTTCGTCAGGTCGGTGTCCGGGCGCTGAAGCCGTCGTTCATCAGCGGGGAAGGGGGAAACGAAGTCGGACGAACCGCGGATGAGGACTTCTTTCCCGGTTCTGTCAGCCTCGATCGAGCGATTTCGCCATCTCGCGAATCTGCGTGTGGCTACGGAGACTGTTCAGGCCCACCTTATCGTCGGAACGCTAATCGATAAAAAAGTTGTTACGTGACAACCATGTGATGCTTGCATGGACTTTATATACTGAATAAATACAACCTTCCGCCGAGGCGAATCTTCGATTCGCGGCCGTACTCACCTGCTTTCAGACCGGCGACGACCGCCCGCCGCCGCGTTCACGAAAGCCCGCCGGGCGCCGCCGGCACCTTCCAACCCGTTTCCGCATGTTTCCGGCAAAACGCCTATAATGATTGGGCAAATTGCCGGGAGAGGTCATGAGCACCATTGCTTTCCATCCTTCGGGCGTCGCGCATCCGCGTCAGGCCGAATTCACGATTCTCGAGCAGCTGCTGGCGATCCGCGTCCGATCGGGGGCCGATCTTGCCGAGCTGGCGAGCGCACGCGTCGACGTCTCGGTGATCGACCGTCTGTCCGAGCGCGGGCTGAAATCGGACGAGCTGGCCTTCATCATTCCGCGTCGCACGCTGAGTCACCGTCGCCAGGCGCACGAACGCCTGTCGCAGGAGGAGTCCGACAAAGCGATCCGTCTCGCGCGCATCGTCGCGCAGGCGACGGCCACGTTCGGCGACCAGGACAAGGCGATGGCGTGGCTGCGCAACGGGCTCCAGCGCTTCGGCGGCCGCACGTCGCTCGACATGGCGAGCACCGAGCATGGCGCGCGGCTCGTCGAGGAAGTCCTCACGCAGATCGACGAGGGGTACTTCGCTTGACGACGCTGTGGCGGATCAGCAATTTCGCCGACCTGAAAGGCGTCGGCGGGTTGCGCGCCGGCGGGCGCTGGCATTTTGCCGGGCAGCCCGTCGTGTATCTCGCCGAGCATCCGGCCCTCGCGCTGCTCGAAACGCTCGTTCATTTCGAAATCGCCACGGTCGCGCAATTGCCGAGCGGATACCAGTTGCTTCGCATCGAGGTGGCCGATTCGGTCGATATCGCCGAAATCGCGGAGGGCGACGCGCCGGAAGACTGGCGAACCGACGTCGACTGGACCCGCAGCGCCGGCACCGAGTGGCTGCACACGCAGCCGAGCGCGCTGCTGCGCGTGCCGAGCGTCGTCGTGCCGCACGCGCACAACTTCCTGCTGAATCCACTGCATCCGGCCGCTTCCGAAGCCCGTATCGCGGAAGTCATGCAATCGCCGTACGACACCCGCATTCTGCGGCTGATCCAGTCGAAGCCGGGCGAATAGGGCGCCACGACCTGCGGCCCGCGCCGGGCGCAGGCGGGATCAGCGCTCGTGTG
>NZ_JAAGPG010000252.1:0-12130 GCF_017104665.1 Burkholderia sp. Se-20378
GTCGGCGACGAGCTCGCGCTCGCCTTGCACGACGTGGATCGCCATCGCGGTCTGGCCGTCCTTGAAGGTCGTGAATTCCTGCGCGCGCGCGATCGGAATCGTCGAGTTGCGCGGAATGATCTTCTCGCCGAACGGCCGCACGAAGCGGCGCACGAGCCCGACCTTCGGCGAGCCGCCCGCGACGATCTTCGACACGTTGCGCACCTTCGCATAGCCGATCAGCGCGGCAACCGCATCGGCGCCGGCGAGCGTGGCCGTCTCCGCGCCGAGCTCGGCCGCGAGCTTCAGCGCGTCGAGCGTGCGTTGCCGTCGCGCATCGGGCAGCCGCTGCAGGCGCGGCGTCTCGACATAAACGGCGATCCAGTCGGCCTTCAGGCTCGCGGCGAGCCGCGCGGCCGCCCGCACGAGCGTCGGCGCTTCGGCGCCGGGACCGACGCACACGAGCAGCCGCTCGCGCGCCTGCCAGATGCGCTGGATCGATCGGTCGGCGCGGTATTCGCGCATCTGTGCGTCGACGCGATCGGCCGTGCGCCGCAGCGCCAGTTCGCGCAGCGCGATCAGGTTGCCCTTGCGGAAGAAGTTGCGCACCGCGCGCTCGGCCTGCTGCGCGAGATAGACCTTGCCGTCGCGCATCCGCTCGAGCAGCTCCTCGGCCGGCAGGTCGACGAGCGTGACTTCGTCGGCCGCGTCGAACACGCGGTCGGGCACCGTCTCCCACACGCGGATGCCGGTGATCGCGCCGACCACGTCGTTCAGGCTTTCGAGGTGCTGGACGTTGACGGTCGTGTAGACGTCGATGCCCGCGTCGAGCAGTTCGTACACATCCTGCCAGCGCTTCAGGTGCCGTGCGCCCTGCACGTTCGAATGCGCGAGTTCGTCGACGAGGATCAGTTGCGGCTGGCGCGCGAGCGCGCCGTCGAGATCGAATTCGGCGAGCGTGCGGCCGCGATAGTCGATGCGCGCGAGCGGCAGCACGTCGAGGCCGTCGAGCAGCGCGGCGGTTTCGCTGCGCCCGTGGGTCTCGACGATGCCGACGACGACGTCGACGCGTTCGTGCAGGCGCTGGCGCGCGGCCTGCAGCATCGCGTAGGTCTTGCCGACACCGGCCGATGCGCCGAAGAAGATCTTGAGCTGGCCGCGCCGCTGCTTTTCTTCGTCACGCTGCAGCTTGTCGAGGAGTTGGTCTGGATCGGGACGATTCATGCGTCAGAAAGGCGGAGCGCCCGGATGCGCGCGAGTACGAGCATTGTTGTTCCAAATCGCCGCAAAAGGCAAAGACGGCGCATGCGCCGTCGGGAAAAGTTGCGTCCGGCGCGGATCGGGCCGCGCCGGACGCCGGTTGTCGCCGGAAGCCCGGGCGCGCGCTCAGTGCGCGGCCTGCGCCGCGTCGAGCGCGAGGTTCAGCTTCAGCACGTTCACGCGCGGTTCGCCGAGCACGCCGAACTGGCGGCCCGTCGTGTTCGCTGCGACGAGCTGCGCAACCGCATCGGGCGCCAGGTTGCGTGCCTTCGCGACGCGCTCGACCTGGTACGCGGCGGCAGCCGGCGTGATCTCCGGATCGAGGCCGCTCGCCGACGCCGTCACGAGGTCGACCGGCACGGGCTTCGACATGTCGGTGCCCGCGTCGCGCAGCGCGGCGATGCGCCCTTTCACCTGGTCGGCAAGCGACGGGTTCAGCGGGCCGAGGTTCGAGCCGCCGGAGCCGGACGCGTTGTACGGCATCGGCGAGGTCGCCGACAGCCGGCCCCAGAAGTACTTCGGCGCATCGAACGGCTGGCCGATCAGCGCGGAGCCGACCGCCTTGCCGTCCTTCTCGATCAGGCTGCCGTTCGCCTGCGACGGGAACACGGCCTGGCCGAACACGGTCATCACGGCCGGGTAAGCGAGCCCCGTCACCGCGACAAGCACGACAAAGATCACGACGAGCGGACGAATCAACGTTTTCATGATGTTTCCTTCAAATACGGCCGGCTCAGGCCCAGCCGAGTGCAGCGAGCGTCATGTCGATCAGCTTGATGAACGGGAACGGCAGCAGCACGCCGCCGAGGCCGTACACCAGCAGGTTGCGGCGCAGGAGCGACGCGGCGCCGAGCGGCCGGTACGTGACGCCCTTCAGCGCGAGCGGAATCAGCGCGACGATGATCAGCGCGTTGAAGATCACCGCCGACAGGATCGCGGACGCCGGCGACGTCAGGTGCATGATGTCGAGCACGCGCAGCTGCGGGTACGTCGTCACGAACGCGGCCGGGATGATCGCGAAATACTTCGCGATGTCGTTCGCGATCGAGAACGTCGTCAGCGATCCGCGCGTCATCAGCATCTGCTTGCCGATCTCGACGATCTCGATCAGCTTCGTCGGGTTCGAGTCGAGGTCGACCATGTTGCCGGCTTCCTTCGCCGCCTGCGTGCCGGTGTTCATTGCCACGGCGACGTCGGCCTGCGCGAGCGCCGGCGCGTCGTTGGTGCCGTCGCCCGTCATCGCGACGAGGCGGCCAGCCGCCTGGTGTTCGCGGATCGTCGCGAGCTTGGTTTCCGGCGTCGCTTCCGCGAGGAAATCGTCGACGCCCGCTTCCGCCGCGATCGCCGCAGCCGTCAGCCGGTTGTCGCCCGTCACCATCACGGTCTTGATGCCCATCTTGCGCAGTTCCGCGAAGCGCTCCTTGATGCCGCCCTTCACGATGTCCTTCAGCTCGATCACGCCGAGCACGCGGGCCGCGCCTTCATGCAGGTCGGCCACAACGAGCGGCGTGCTGCCGCGGCGCGCGACTTCATCGACCGCGCGGCGCACTTCCTCCGGGAAGCGGCTGCCGTGCGACTCGACGTAGTTGCGGATCGCATCGGCCGCGCCCTTGCGGATCTCGCGGCCGGGCAGATCGACGCCACTCATCCGCGTCTGCGCGGAGAAGCCGATGAACGTCGCGTGCAGCTGCCCCATGTCGCGCTGGCGAATATTGAAGCGCTCCTTCGCGAGCACGACGATGCTGCGGCCTTCCGGCGTTTCGTCGGCGAGCGACGACAGTTGCGCGGCATCGGCCAGCGCTTCCTCGGTCACGCCCGGCGCCGGCACGAACATCGATGCCTGGCGGTTGCCGAGCGTGATCGTGCCGGTCTTGTCGAGCAGCAGCACGTCGACGTCGCCGGCGGCTTCCACCGCGCGGCCCGACGTCGCGATCACGTTCGCCTGCATCATCCGGCTCATCCCGGCCACGCCGATCGCGGACAGGAGGCCGCCGATCGTCGTCGGGATCAGGCACACGAGCAGCGCGACGAGCGCGGTGATCGTCACCACGTGGCCGGCCTTCATCGCTTCGACCGAGAACATCGAGAACGGCAGCAGCGTCGCGGTCGCGAGCAGCATCACGATCGTCAGCGCGACGAGCAGGATCGTCAGCGCGATCTCGTTCGGCGTCTTCTTGCGCTTCGCGCCTTCGACCATCGCGATCATCCGGTCGAGGAACGCCTCGCCGGGGTTCGCGGTGACCTTGACGACGATCCAGTCGGACAGCACGCGCGTGCCGCCCGTCACCGACGAGAAGTCGCCGCCCGATTCGCGGATCACCGGCGCGGATTCGCCGGTGATCGCCGATTCGTCGACCGACGCGACGCCGTCGACCACCTCGCCGTCGGCCGGGATCACGTCGCCCGCTTCGACGAGCACGACGTCGCCCTTGCGCAGCTCGGTCGCGGTCGTGATGCGGATCGGCGACTTCGGATGCGGCTCGTTGAGCTTCTTCGCCATCACGTCTTTCTTCGCGCTGCGCAGCGACGCGGCCTGCGCCTTCGAGCGCCCTTCGGCGAGCGCTTCGGCGAAGTTCGCGAACAGCACGGTGAACCACAGCCACAGCGCGATCGCGAGGATGAAGCCCGCGGGCGCCTCGGCCTGGCCGGCGAGCGCCGCGATCCACAGGATCGTGGTCAGGATGCTGCCGACGTACACGCAGAACATCACCGGATTGCGGAACTGCGTGCGCGGCGTGAGTTTCTTGAACGAGTCCACGATCGCCGGGCGCAGCAGCGCCGGATCGAACATGGACCGTGTTGCGGAATGTTGAGTCATTGCGATCTCTTCAATCTCTTCAGTCTTTTCAAGGTGTCGCCAGGTGGGCGCGCATCACGCGCCCAGCCACATCATCAGGTGCTCGACGCCCGGGCCGAGCGCAAGCGCCGGCACGTAGGTCAGCGCGCCCACCAGCAACACGGTGCCGAGCAGCAGCACGACGAACAGCGGACCGTGCGTCGGCAGCGTGCCGCTCGTCACCGCGATGCGCTTCTTCGCGGCGAGCGAGCCGGCGATCGCCAGCACCGGCACGATCGTGCCGAAGCGGCCGAACCACATTGCGATCGCGGTCATCCAGTTGTAGAACGGCGTGCCGACCGTCAGGCCCGCGAACGCGCTGCCGTTGTTGTTGGCGGCCGAGCTGAACGCGTACAGGATTTCCGAGAAGCCGTGCGGCCCCGGGTTCGCAATGCCGGCCTTGCCTGCATCGGCGAGCACGGCGATCGACGTGCCGACCAGCACCAGCAGCGGCGTGAGCAGCACGACGATCGACACCATCTTCATCTCGTACGCCTCGATCTTCTTGCCGACGTATTCCGGCGTGCGGCCGATCATCAGGCCGGCGACGAACACCGCGAGCAGCGCGAACACGAGCATCCCGTAGAGACCCGAGCCCACCCCGCCGTAGATCACTTCACCCAGCTGCATCAGCAGCATCGGCACGAGGCCGCCGAGCGGCGTCAGCGAATCGTGCATCGTGTCGACGGCGCCGCACGACGCGGCCGTCGTCGCGACCGTGAAGATGCCGGTCTGCGCGATGCCGAAGCGGGTTTCCTTGCCTTCCATGTTGCCGCCCGGCTGCAGCGCGCTGGTCGACTGGTCGACGTGCAGCGCGGCGAGCGTCGGGTTGCCGCCCTGCTCGGCGCTCACCTCGACGCCGATCGCGAGCACGAACGCCACCGTCATCGCCGCGAGCACGGCGATACCCTGCCGGCGGTCGCCGATCACGCGGCCGAACACGAGGCACAGCGCAGCCGGGATGATCAGGATCGAGAAGATCTGCAGGAAGTTCGCGAACGGCGTCGGGTTCTCGTACGGGTGCGCGGAGTTCGCGTTGAAGAAGCCGCCACCGTTGGTGCCGAGCATCTTGATCGCTTCCTGCGACGCGACCGGGCCCATCGCGAGCGTCTGCTTCGTGAGCGGGGTCGGCACCGTGACCGCGTTGCCCTTGTCGTCCTTCACCGGATTGCCCTGCGCGTCGAGCTTCGGCGCGGCGTAGGTGCTTGCCTGCAGCACCGGCACGTCCTGGTACGACTTCATGTTCTGGATCACGCCCTGGCTCATCAGCAGCCCGGCGATGATCATCGACATCGGCACGAGCACGTACATCGTCACGCGCGTGAGGTCGACCCAGAAGTTGCCGATCGTCTGCGCGGTATGACGTGCGAAGCCGCGGATCAGCGCGATCACGACGACGATGCCGGTTGCCGCCGACAGGAAGTTCTGCACGGTGAGGCCGAGCATCTGCGTCAGGTAGCTGACGGTCTGCTCGGGCGTGTAGTCCTGCCAGTTCGTGTTGGTGACGAAGCTGACGGCCGTGTTGAACGCGCCGTCGACCGTCATCGCGCCGAACTGCTGCGGGTTGCCGGGCAGGAAGCCCTGCAGGCGCAGCAGGCCGTAGAGGAACAGCGCACCGAGTGCGTTGAACGCGATCGTCGCGACCGCGTACTGCTTCCAGTTCATTTCGCTGCCGGCGTCGACGCCGGCGATGCGGTACAGCGCGCGCTCGAGCGGCCCGAACACGCGCACGACACGCGAGCTGCCGTCCATCACCGCCGACAGGTAGCGCGCGACCGGAACGGCCGCCGCCAGCAGCACGACGATGAAGAGCCCCGTCTGCAAGAGATTGTTCGCGTTCATTCGATGTCCTCCGCGCGCAGCAGCGCAAAGACGAGATACGCGAACAGCAGCGCCGTCGAGGCGCCTGCCAGCCAAAGCATCCAGGTCATGCTCGCCCCCCGCGACCGTACTGCACGAGCTTGTCGCAACCGGCAACCAAACCGAGGATCAGCGCGGTGAAGAGCACCAGTGCGCCGATGAAAACCCCATCCATTTTTCTGTTCTCCATCGTCGAAATCAGACGACTAGAACCTTATGGGAACGCACGTAAAGGACGGGTCAAAGGTATCGGGGCGCGTATAAAAAACGCGTAAACGTGGAATTCGGGGGAGGACGGCAGGAACCGGAAGGCGGGACGGACGGCGCCGTGGCGCCGCCCGGACAAGCGCGTGCCGGCATGGCGCCGGCACGAGGAGGCAGGTCAGGGAACGAGGATCGTCGAGCCGGTGGTCCTGCGCGCTTCGAGATCTTCATGTGCGCGGCCGACTTCGGCGAGCGGATAGCGCTGGTTGATGCTCGTCTTCACCTTGCCCGACAGCAGCACGTCGAACAGCTCGGCGGCAGCGGATTCGAGATCGGCGCGCTTCGCGATGTACGAGAACAGCGTGGGGCGCGTAAAGAACAGCGAGCCGCGCGACGAGAATTCCTTCGAGTCGATCAGCGGCAGCGGGCCCGACGCATTGCCGAAGCTGACGAACAGCCCGAGCGGCGCGAGGCTGTCGAGCGAGCCGATGTAGGTGTCCTTGCCGATCGAATCGTAGACGACCGGTACGCCCGCGCCGTTCGTGATTTCCTTCACGCGCTGCGTGAAGTTCTCGCGCGTGTAGACGATCGGATGGTCGCAGCCGTGCGCCTTCGCGAGCGCGGCTTTCTCGTCGGAGCCGACCGTGCCGATCACGGTCGCGCCGAGCGCCTTCGCCCACTGGCACACGAGCAGGCCGACGCCGCCGGCCGCCGCGTGGATCAGGATCGTGTCGCCGGCCTTCACCGGATACGTGCGGCGCAGCAGGTAGTGCGCGGTCAGGCCCTGCAGCATCACCGACGCCGCGTCGTCGTAGCTGATGCCGTCCGGCAGTTTCACGAGCCGGTCGGCCGGCATCACGCGTTCCTGCGCGTACGCGCCCGGCGGCTGCCCGACGTACGCGACGCGGTCGCCCGCCTTGAGCGTGGTCACGCCTTCGCCGACGGCCGTCACCTCGCCCGCCGCCTCCATCCCGAGTCCGCCGGGCAGCGCTTGCGGGTAAAGGCCGGTGCGGAAATAGACGTCGATGTAGTTGAGGCCGACCGCGTGCTGCCGGATACGGACTTCACCCGCCTTCGGTTCGCCGACCTCGACATCGACCCACTTCATCACGTCCGGGCCGCCCGGCTGGTCGTATCGGATTGCTTTCGGCATCGTTTCGCTCCTCGTTTTCTGATTCGGTCAGGGAAAAATCCGGGTCGCCGATACGCAGAGCCGGCCGATTCACGTGGGAACCGGGCGGCAGGCGCGCGTCGCGACGCACGATTCTCGCGCGCCGCGGCCAACCGTGCATGGCCCTGCCGCCAGCAGGGGCAATCAGGCGCGGACAGCGCCTAGCAAACGTCCTGCATGTTGCGCGCCAGATCGTCGAGCAGCATCCGAGCGGTGGCGACGTTGGTCGCGACCGGCACATCGTGCACGTCGCACGCGCGCACGAGCGCGGTGATGTCGGGGTCGTGCGGCTGTGCGGTCATCGGGTCGCGCAGGAACACGACGATGTCGATGCGGCCGTCGGCCAGTTCCGCACCGATCTGCAGATCGCCGCCGAGCGGCCCCGACAGCTTGCGCTCGACCTCGAGCCCGTGCGCGTCCGCGATGCGGCCGCCCGTCGTGCCGGTCGCCACCAGCCGGCATTGCGCGAGCGTCGCGCGGAATTCGCCCGCGAGCGCGACGATCTCGTCCTTCTTCGCGTCGTGCGCAATCAATGCGATGCGGGGTTTGCTCATCTCCAGATCCTTCGTTTCAGGTTGTTGTCGTGAAAGGCGGTGCGCGCGTCAGAACGTGCCCGGATACGAGCCGCCGTCGAGCAGCCAGTTCTGCCCGGTGATGTAGCCGGCATGCACGCTGCACAGGAACGCGCACGCCGCGCCGAATTCCGCACGGGTGCCGAGACGGCCGGCCGGGATGTCCTTCGTGCGCCGCGCGCGCATCTCGTCGACGCTCACGCCCTGCGCCTTCGCCGACGCGGCAAGCGTGGTCGCGATCCGGTCGGTGTCGAACAGGCCGGGCAGCAGGTTGTTGATCGTCACGCCCTGCCCCGCGACCTTGCGCGACAGCCCCGCGACGAAGCCGGTCAGCCCCGAGCGCGCGCCGTTCGACAGCGCGAGCACGTCGATCGGCGCCTTCACGGCCGAGCTCGTGATGTTGACGATCCGGCCGAAGCCGCGCGCGATCATCCCGTCGAGGGTCGCGCGGATCAGCTCGATCGGCGTCAGCATGTTCGATTCGAGCGCACGGATCCAGTCGTCGTGCGAGAAGTCGCGGAAATCGCCGGGCGGCGGGCCGCCGGCATTCGTCACGAGAATATCCGGCTGCGGGCATGCGGCGAGCGCGGCCGCGCGCCCGTCCGGCGTCGTGATGTCGCAGGCGACCGCGGTCACCGACACGTTCGCGCCGGCGCGGATCTCCTCCGCGGTTTCCTCCAGCGTGTCGCGCGTGCGCGCGACGATCACGAGGTTCACGCCCTCGGCGGCCAGCGCTTCCGCGCAGCCGCGACCGAGCCCCTTGCTGGCCGCGCACACGAGCGCGGTCTTTCCTTCGATGCCGAGATCCATCGTCGATTCCTTGGTGGCGACACGCGCCGGCTCGGCCCCGTCGCGCCGGCGCATGGACCCCGGGCGGGTCAGGCGGGCAATCGGGCGGGCGCAGGCGCGCGGATTGTCGTGAGACGTCGATATTATCCGGATCATGCGGCGCGCCTTGGTAAAATTGCGGACATAAGCGCGCGGCCGGCTTGCGCCCGCCCCCGCCCCCGATCCTCTTTTGCCGCCAAGGCGCCCCCGTCATGAAACAGGACAGCCGTTTCCCGAATCTCTTCATCACCGATCACCCGCTGATCCAGCACAAGCTCACGCACATGCGCGACAAGGACACGTCCACGCGCACGTTCCGCGAGCTGCTGCGCGAAATCACGCTGCTGATGGGCTACGAGATCACCCGCAACCTGCCGATCACGACCAAGCGGGTCGAAACCCCGCTCGTCGAGGTCGACGCGCCGGTGATCGCGGGCAAGAAACTGGCGATCGTGCCGGTACTGCGCGCAGGCATCGGGATGTCGGACGGCCTGCTCGACCTGGTTCCGTCCGCGCGCGTCGGCCACATCGGCGTGTACCGCGCCGACGACCACCGCCCGGTCGAATACCTGGTGCGCCTGCCGGACCTGGAAGACCGCATCTTCATCCTGTGCGACCCGATGGTCGCGACCGGCTACTCGGCCGTGCACGCGGTCGACGTGCTGAAGCGCCGCAACGTGCCGGCCGCGAACATCATGTTCGTCGCGCTGGTTGCCGCGCCGGAAGGCGTGCAGGTGTTCCAGGACGCGCACCCGGACGTGAAGCTGTTCGTCGCGTCGCTCGATTCGCACCTGAACGAGCACGCGTACATCGTGCCGGGCCTCGGCGACGCGGGCGACCGCCTGTTCGGCACCAAGAACTGAGCACCAGGACGGCCGCGCGGCGCGCGGCCCGGCTCGCGGCGGCCTGCCTGGCCGTTCGGCCATGCGCGGCGGCCCCGATCCGGCGGTCGCCGCGTGATAAAATCTCGATCCACTCGACACGCGCGGCCCCGCGGCTTCATGCCCGCCGAAACGGCCGCCGATTCAACGACACATTGAAACAATCGCCCGCGCAGCGCGCCCGGGCACGGAGAAAGGTATGGCTGGTCATTCGAAATGGGCCAACATCAAGCATAAGAAGGCAGCGGCCGACGCGAAGCGCGGCAAGATCTGGACTCGCCTGATCAAGGAAATCCAGGTCGCGGCGCGCCTCGGCGGCGGCGACGTCAACTCGAATCCGCGCCTGCGTCTCGCGGTCGACAAGGCGGCCGACGCGAACATGCCGAAGGACAACGTCAAACGCGCGATCGATCGCGGCGTGGGCGGCGCGGATGGCGCGAACTACGAGGAAATCCGTTACGAAGGCTACGGCATCAGCGGCGCGGCAATCATCGTCGACACGCTGACCGACAACCGCACCCGCACGGTCGCGGAAGTCCGCCATGCGTTCTCGAAGTTCGGCGGCAACATGGGCACCGACGGCTCGGTCGCGTTCATGTTCGACCACGTCGGCCAGTTCCTGTTCGCACCGGGCACGTCGGAAGACGCGCTGATGGAAGCCGCGCTCGAAGCCGGCGCGAACGACGTGAACACGAACGAAGACGGTTCGATCGAAGTGCTGTGCGACTGGCAGGCATTCTCTGCGGTGAAGGACGCGCTCGAAGCCGGCGGCTTCAAGGCCGAACTCGCCGAAGTGACGATGAAGCCGCAGAACGAAGTCGAATTCACCGGCGACGACGCGGCGAAGATGCAGAAGCTCCTGGACGCGCTCGAGAACCTCGACGACGTGCAGGACGTGTATACGAACGCCGTCATCGTCGAGGAATGATGTGCCGGCCGCCGTGCTCCTGTCGCGGCGGCGGCCCGACCGAATCCGCGGCCGGCGCGCCTGAGCGTGCCGGCCGCCCTGTTTTCTAGTCTGCGGGGAATCCCATGAAACTACTCGTCGTCGGTTCCGGCGGCCGCGAACATGCGCTGGCGTGGAAGCTCGCGCAGTCGCCGCGCGTCCAGATGGTCTACGTCGCGCCCGGCAATGGCGGCACGGCGCAGGACGAGCGTCTGAAGAACGTCGACATCACGGCGCTCGACGAACTCGCCGATTTCGCGGAACGCGAAGGCGTCGCGTTCACGCTCGTCGGGCCGGAAGCGCCGCTCGCGGCCGGTATCGTCAACCTGTTCCGCGCACGCGGCCTGAAGGTCTTCGGCCCGACCCGCGAAGCCGCGCAGCTCGAGAGCTCGAAGGATTTTGCGAAGGCGTTCATGAAGCGCCACGGCATCCCGACCGCCGAGTACGAAACGTTCTCCGACGTGGCCGCCGCGCACGCGTACATCGACGCGAAGGGTGCGCCGATCGTCGTGAAGGCCGACGGCCTCGCGGCCGGCAAGGGTGTCGTCGTCGCGATGACGCTGCAAGAAGCGCACGAAGCCGTCGACATGATGCTGTCGGGCAACAAGCTCGGCGACGCCGGCGCGCGCGTCGTGATCGAGGAATTCCTCGATGGCGAGGAAGCGAGCTTCATCGTGATGGTGGACGGCAAGCACGCGCTGGCGCTGGCTTCCAGCCAGGACCACAAGCGCCTGCTCGACGAGGATCGCGGCCCGAACACCGGCGGCATGGGCGCGTATTCGCCCGCGCCGATCGTCACGCCGCAGATGCACGCACGCGTGATGCGCGAGATCATCATGCCGACCGTGCGCGGGATGGAGAAGGACGGCATCCGCTTCACGGGCTTCCTGTATGCGGGCCTGATGATCGACAAGGAAGGCAATCCGCGCACGCTCGAGTTCAACTGCCGGATGGGCGACCCGGAAACGCAGCCGATCATGGCGCGCCTGAAGAGCGATTTCTCGAAGGTCGTCGAGCAGGCGATCGCGGGCACGCTCGATACGGTCGAGCTCGACTGGGATCGCCGCACCGCGCTGGGCGTCGTGCTGGCCTCGCACGGTTATCCGGACGCGCCGCGCAAGGGTGACCGCATCAACGGGATCCCGGCCGAGACCGAACAGGCCGTCACGTTCCATGCCGGCACGACGCTCGACGGCGACAAGCTGACGACGTCCGGCGGCCGCGTGCTGTGCGTGGTCGGCCTCGCCGATTCGGTGCGCGAAGCGCAGCAGCATGCGTACGAGACGATCAACCAGATCAATTTCGAAGGCATGCAGTACCGCCGCGACATCGGC
Source organism: Burkholderia sp. Se-20378 (assembly GCF_017104665.1). NCBI lineage: Bacteria > Pseudomonadati > Pseudomonadota > Betaproteobacteria > Burkholderiales > Burkholderiaceae > Burkholderia > Burkholderia sp. Se-20378. The sequence goes on from NZ_JAAGPG010000252.1 coordinate 11,872, forward strand.
TTCCGCGCACTCAACCGCAAGAGCGCGTGACGTTGCAATTGCCGCCCCGCCTATAAGCGGCGGCGGCTCCTCTGCCGGGGTTCGATAGAATGCCCGGCAGATGCCTTTTTTACGGCCCCCGCTTCGGGCGAGGGCACCCAGTCCAGACATGACCGATTCGACCTACGACGTAGCGCGCGTGCGCACGTACCTCCAGGACCTGCAGACACGCATCGCCGACGCGCTCGGCGCGCTCGACGGCACGCCGCTCGCGACCGAC
>NZ_JAAGPG010000253.1:0-11963 GCF_017104665.1 Burkholderia sp. Se-20378
GTCGACTTCGACGACGCGGCCGTGCGGATCGGGCAGGGTGCGCGGCTGGCCGAGGCGTGGGGCGCGCAGTGGGTGACGGCCGACGCGCTGCGTGCAGACCGCGCGGGCTGATCGCCGGCCGGCGGTGCGTTATGATCGCCGCTTCCGCTTCTGCACATTGGAACAAACCACCATGCAAGTACTGGTCGACGCCGACGCGTGTCCCGCCGTCATCAAGGACATGCTGTTTCGCGCCGCGCGTCGTGCCGAAATCTGCGTGACGCTGGTCGCGAACCAGTTTCTGCGCACGCCGCCGTCGCCGTTCATCAAGGCGGTGCAGGTGCCGGCCGGCTTCGACGTGGCCGATGCGCGCATCGTCGAGCTGGTGGAGGCGGGCGACCTCGTGATCACCGCCGACATCCCGCTGGCCGCCGCCGTGCTCGACAAGGGCGCGCATGCGCTCGACCCGCGCGGCAACTGGTTCAGCCGCGAGAACATCGAGGAACGCCTGTCGACGCGCGCGATGATGGATCAGTTGCGCAGTGCGGGGATCGACACGGGCGGGCCGGCGCCGTTCAGCGCGCGCGACGGCAAGGCGTTTGCGTCGCAGTTCGACCGGTTTCTGGCGCGGCACGGCAAGCCTTGAAGTCGGGTCGAGACGACCGCGTGCCGTGATCGTCCTGCGAGGGGCGACACGCGCACGCGGCATGCGCCACATCACCGAATCCGCATTGAATCGCGCTCATCGCCCCTGCGGGGATGCAGATTTGCGCCTTCGCTGCTATCGTGGCGCAAACCACAACCCAGCAAAGGAGCGCACGCGTGTCACCGACCCAACTTCTCGTTCCGACCTTCACCCAGATGCTGCGCGCGCAGACCGCGTGGCTCGACAAGGCCGTCGCACACCGGCAGGCCGCGGGCGACGCGCCCGATGCGGCGATGATGCTGAGGCTCGCGCCCGACATGTATCCGCTCGCGGCACAGGTGCGCTTCTCGTGCTTCCAGGCGATGGAGCCCATCCACCGTCTGCGTGGCGAGCCGGTACCGGCGTCGCTGCTGGCCTTGCGCGAGGCGGGGTGGAATGCGGATGCGCAGCCCGGCACGCTCGCCGACGCGCAAGCGATCATCGCCGGCACGCTGACCTTTCTCGGCGACCTCGCGCCGGATGCGCTCGATGGCGGCGCCGCACTGCCGATCGCGCTTGAAATGCCGAACGGGATCGCGTTCGACATGACGGGCGAACAATACGCGCGCGACTGGGCGCTGCCGCAGTTCTATTTCCACGCGATCGCCGCTTACGCGATCCTGCGCCACCACGGCGTCGAACTCGGCAAGGCCGACTACGTGCCGCACATGCTCGCGTACGTCCGGCCGGGCACGATTCCGCAAGGGTGAGCGGGCGGGCGCCGCGCAACCTCGAAGCGACATGACGCGGGCACTCTTCCTCTGCAGCCGCAACCGGCTGCGCAGCCCGACGGCCGAAGCGGTATTCGCCGGGTGGCCGGACGTCGAAACCGACTCGGCGGGCCTCGCGCCCGATGCGGATACGCGCCTGTCCGCCGAGCAGCTCGACTGGGCCGATGTCGTGTTCGTGATGGAGCGTGCGCACAAGGCACGGCTGGCGGCGCAATTCGGTGCGCATCTGCGGCACCAGAAAATCGTGTGCCTCGACATTCCCGACCGTTACACGTATATGCAGCCGGAACTCGTCACGCGGCTCGAACGCAAGGCCGGCCCGTTCCTGCGCAAGTGAGCGGCACGGGCGTGATCGACCTCAGCGCAGCCGGCCGTTCGCGATCGCCGAAAAACAATCGAGACGCAGCAGCTCGATGATCTTGCGCGTCGGCACGCTCGCGCGAAGCGTGTCGAGCCGGTCGACGGTGAACCACTTGCAGCGGGCGATCTCGTTGCTCGCGCGCGGCGTCAGGTGCGCCGGCACGTCGGCCACGAACACGTGATGGAGTTTCGTCAGTCCGCCGAACTGCACCGCGTAGTCGAGTGCGAGCCCCTCCAGCCGCGTTTCCTCGGCGAGCTCCCGCAGCGCAGCATCGAGCGGCGTCTCGCCGCGCCGGATCGTGCCGCCCGGCAGCGACCAGCGCGACGCGGTGCGCGCGACCAGCAACACGCTGCTGCGCTGACGGCACACGATCGTGGCGCGTTCCTTGATGACGGCGAGAGTGTCCGGCCCGGTACTCATGTTCGGCAAAAACAGGTGCTGAATCGTGGAGAAAATGCGCGTCGACGGCGCGTTACCCGGCAGCGGGCCGCGACGGTGTACAGGCAGCCGCAGCGATCTTACCGGCCGTTCGTGACAGTTCCATGCATGTCGTCACGGGCCGCGCGCCGCGTTATGCGTGCGTATAGATCCCGCTGCGGGTCGGTTTCGCGTGGCGTGGCTGGCGGCGCTTGTGAACGGCGCGCCGATGGTGGGGCGACGGCGCCGCCGCGTGCCCGTGCGCGGGCGCGGGCCGCGCGCTCGGCATCCCGGTCTGTCCTTCGCCGAAGTGAAATGTCTGGGTTTGCGCGTGTCCGACGCCCAGCGTCGACGCCAGCACGAAGGCCGCCAGCAGCATCCGTTTCATGAATAATCCGTCCGATTTTTTTGAGATGAAGATTGCCCGCCAGCTTAGCGAAAGGCGGGACGCCACCGCAACCGGCCCGTGTTCGGTGTCGCCCCCACTTGCGCACGGCGGCGTCTTCCGCTTCGCCTCAGGGTGCCGCCGGGGTTGACAACGTAATTCCTGAGTGTGAACATAAATTCACGTACAAGAATTTTTAGTCGAATCCGGAAGGTCGCGCCACAGGCGCCGGGCCTGCCGGAACCGGCAGTCCGATCAACCGGAACCAGGAGCGGGACGCATGGCGGAACACGAGCAGCAGGGCGCGCTGGCGGGATTGCGCATCATCGATCTGTCGCGGGTGCTGGGCGGCCCGTATGCAACGCAGATCCTGGCCGACCACGGCGCGGAGGTGATCAAGGTCGAACCGCCGTCCGGTGATGAAACGCGCACATGGGGCCCGCCGTTCGACGGCGATACCGCGTCGTACTTCCTTGGCGTGAACCGCAACAAGCTCGGCATCGCGCTCGACCTGACGCAGCCGGCCGACCGCGAGCGGCTGCTCGGCCTGCTCGAACATGCGGACGCCATCGTCGAGAACTTCAAGATCGGCACGATGGAGCGCTGGGGCCTCGGCTTCGACGCGCTGCACGCACGGTTTCCGCGCCTCGTCCATTGCCGCGTGTCGGGCTTCGGCGCGGACGGCCCGCTCGGCGGGCTGCCCGGCTACGACGCGGCCGTGCAGGCGCTGGCGGGGCTGATGAGCGTCAATGGCGAAGCCGGTGGCGCGCCGCTGCGGGTCGGCGTGCCGATCGTCGATCTCGTGACCGGGCTGAACGCGGCGCTCGGCGTGCTGATGGCGCTGCGCGAGCGCGACGCGAGCGGCCGCGGCCAGTTCGTCGAATCGACGCTGTTCGACTGCGCGCTGTCGATCCTCCATCCGCATACTCCGAACTTCTTCCATTCGGGGAATGCACCCGTACGCACCGGCAACGCGCATCCGAACATCACGCCGTACGACAACTTTCCGACGGCGAGCGTCGACATCTTTCTGGCAGTCGGCAACAACGGGCAGTTCGCGGGGCTGTGCGACGTGCTCGGCACGCGCGAGTGGCTCGACGATCCGCGTTTCGCGGACAACCGCGCGCGCAGCGCGAATCGCGCCGCGCTGCGTGTGCTGCTCGAAACGGCGCTGGCCGGACACGACGGTGCGGCACTCGCCGAGCAACTGATGCGCCGCGGCGTGCCGTGCGCGCCGGTGCTCGGGCTCGATGCGGCGCTCGACCATCCGCATGTCGCGCATCGGCAGATGAAGGTCGAGCTGGGCCGGCATCGCGGTATCGCGTCGCCGATCAAGCTCGGCCGCACGCCGGCCACGTACCGGCGGCCGCCGCCCGCGCTGAACGAACACGCGGCCCAGGTGTTCGCCGACGCGACCGCCAACGACCACGACCACGACACGCGTCAGGACTGACCGGCATCACAGTCGCCGGCGCATGCCGCGCGCCCGACGCCGCCGTACGGCCACGCGTGCGGCCACGGCCATTCGAACACCACGCCGGGCGCCTCATGGGCGCACCGGCTGAAAAGGAGACGCATCATGCTTGCATGGATCGGCGCGATCGCCATCGTCGCGCTGTTCGGCCTGATCATCACGAAACGGCTGTCGCCGCTCGTCGCACTGATCGTCGTGCCGGTGGCCGCGTCGCTCGCGGCCGGTTTCGGGCTCGCGACCGGCAAGTTCATCGTGCACGGCGTACAGAACATCGGCCCGATCGCCGGGATGTTCGTTTTTGCGATTCTTTTTTTCGGAATCCTCACTGACGCCGGGATGCTCGATCCGATCATCGCGGGCGTGCTGCGCGTGATCGGCTGCCATCCGCCGCGCATCGTGATGGGCTCGGCGCTGCTCGCGCTGCTGATCCATCTCGATGGCTCGGGCGCCGTCACGTTTCTCGTCACGCTGCCCGCGATGATGCCGCTCTATACGCGGCTCGGGATGGATCGCCGCATCCTCGCGTGCGTCGCGTCGATGGCGGCCGGCGTCAATTTCCTGCCATGGGTCGGGCCGATGCTGCGCGCGTCGGCGGCGCTGCACATTCCCGGTTCCGCGATCTTCATGCCGATGATTCCGGTGCAGATCGTCGGGCTCGCGTTCGTGTTCGGCACCGCCTACGTGCTCGGCGTGCGCGAGGCGAAACGGCTCGGGCTCGATCGTGCCGGTGCGGCGTCGCTCGCGATTGCACCGCGCGCGCTGACCGATGCCGAGCGCGCGTTGCGCCGGCCGGCGCGCTTCCGGATCAATCTCGTGCTGACGCTCGTCGTGCTCGTCACGCTCGTGTCGGGCATCGTCGACCCGATGGTGATGTTCATGCTCGGCACGGTCGCCGCGCTCGTGATCAACTACCCGGACGTGCAGGCGCAGCGCGAGCGGATCGACGCGCATGCCAAGGCCGCGCTGATGATGGCGAGCGTGCTGCTCGCGGCCGGCGCGTTCACCGGCATCATGTCCGGCACCGGGATGCTGAAGGCGATGGCCGACGTGGTCGTCGCGCACGTGCCGATCGAGCACGCGCGCCACATGCCGTTCGTGCTCGGGCTGCTGTCGATGCCGCTCAGCCTGCTGTTCGACCCCGATTCGTTCTACTTCGGCGTGCTGCCGGTGCTCGCGGAAAGCGCGAAGCTGCTGGGCGTACCGCCGATCCAGATGGCGCAGGCAGCACTGCTCGGCCAGATGACGACGGGCTTCCCGGTCAGCCCGCTCACGCCCGCGACGTTCCTGATCGTCGGCCTGACCGGCGTCGAGCTCGCCGAGCACCAGAAATTCACGATTCCGTTCCTGTTTGCCGCCACCGTGCTGATGGTGTTCGCGGCAGTGATCGTGGGCGTGTTTCCGTTGTGAGCGCCCGAGACCTGCCGCCTGGTATCAACGCGCCGAGAGGGCCATCCCGCAACGGGACGCTCTTCGGAGCGGAAGCCTCGGCGCCACCTGGCGTTTTCCTTCTTGAGAGCGGCGCGGCCGCTCAGCCTTTTCAGGAGAGCATTCCATGCAGTTCGACCTGACCGATGACCAGCGCGCGATCGAAAGCGCGATCGAGAAAATCTGCGCGCGCTTCGGCGACGACTACTGGCTCGAGCGCGATCGCGCGGGCGGGTTTCCGGCCGATTTCCACGCGGCGCTCGCCGAGGCCGGCTGGCTCGGCATCGCGATGGACCCGGCCCATGGCGGCGCCGGGCTCGGGATGACCGAGGCCGCGCTGATGATGCGCACGATCAGCGCGTCGGGTGCCGGCCTGTCCGGCGCGTCGGCCGTCCACATGAACATCTTCGGGCTGAACCCGGTTCAGGTGTTCGGCACCGACGCGCAAAAGGCGCGCTTCCTGCCGCCGCTGATCGCCGGGCGCGACAAGGCGTGCTTCGCGGTGACCGAACCCGATGCGGGCCTCGACACCACGCACCTCACCACGCAGGCGCGCCGCGACGGCGACCACTACGTGCTGAGCGGGCGCAAGATCTGGATCTCGACCGCGCAGGTCGCGAACAAGATGCTGATCATCGCGCGCACGACGCCGCTCGACCAGGTCGCGAAGCCGACCGACGGGCTGAGCCTGTTCTATACCGACCTCGACCGGTCGCGCGTCGAGGTGCGCGAGATCGAGAAGATGGGCCGCAAGGCGGTCGATTCGAACATGCTGTTCATCGACAACCTGCGCGTACCGGAAAGCGACCTGATCGGCAACGAAGGCGACGGCTTCCGCTATCTGCTGCACGGGCTGAATCCCGAACGGATCCTGATCGCCGCGGAGGCGATCGGGCTCGGGCAGGCCGCGCTGCGCCGCGCGACGCAGTACGCGTGCGAGCGCGTGGTGTTCGGCCGGCCGATCGGGCAGAACCAGTCGATCCAGCATCCGCTCGCGCAGGCGTGGATGCAGCTCGAGGCCGCGTGGCTGATGGTGATGAAGGCCGCGACGCGCTACGACGCGGGGCAGTCGTGCGGCGCGGAGGCGAATGCCGCGAAATACCTCGGCGCGGAAGCCGCGTTCCAGGCGTGCCAGACGGCGGTCGCGACGCACGGCGGGATGGGCTACGCGAAGGAATACCATGTCGAGCGCTACCTGCGCGAGTGTATGATTCCGAGGCTCGCGCCCGTGAGTCCGCAACTGATCCTGTGCTACATCGCGGAGAAGGTGCTCGGGCTGCCGAAGTCGTACTGACCATACCGACCCGGCGGCCGGCCCGGTGCGCGGTTTCCCGTTCCGATTCAAGCGCTCGTCATGGACGTCAAACTCGTTGCCCGCACGCTCGACCTGTTCGAGCTGTTCGCCGCCGAACGGCGGCCGCTGCCGCTCACCGAACTCGCGCGCCTGCTCGACGTGCCGCCGTCAAGTTGTCTCGCGATGGCGCGCACGCTCGTGAGCCGCGGCTATCTGTACGAAGTGCGCAAGCGCGGCGGCTACTACCCGACGCGGCGCCTGCAGACCATCGCCGCCGCGATCGACGCGACCGATCCGGTCGTCGACATCGTCCATCCGCATCTCGTCGCGCTGCGCGACGCGAGCCGCGAGACGGCCGTGCTCGGCAAGATCCAGGGAGTGTCCGTCACCTATCTCGACGTCGTCGAATCGGAGCAGGCGATCCGTTATACGCGTGCGCCGGGCGAGTTGCGCCCGCTGCATGCGAACTCGATCGGCAAGGCGATTTTCGCGGAACTGGACGGCGACGCGCAGCAGGCGCTCGGCGCGCAGTTGCCGTTCGAGCGCTTTACCGACGCGACGGTGGCTGACCTGCCCGCGCTCGTCGCGCAAACCACCCGGTTTCGCGAACTCGGCTGGGCCGAGAACTTCGGCGAGAGTGCGCCCGAGCTGTCGGCGATCGCGGTCGCGCTGACGCTCGACGGCGACTGGTACGGGCTGTCCGTGGTCGGGCCGACCGAGCGGATTCGCCAGCATCGCGACAGGCATGCAGCGCTGCTCGTCGATGCGAAGGCCAGGCTGCTGGCCGAGCACGCGCGCAGCTGAAAGCGGGCAGGGTACTGCCGACCGGCGGGCCGTCCGCCGGCGATCCGGTCGCGATCGCCGTGAACGGCCCTTGATGCGCGTGCCGCGCGCCTAGCGACGGCCGCAATCCCGCATCACGACTTCACCCACACGCCGCCGGCACTCGGGTTGTCGCCTTGCGTCCACCATTTCGCGCAGTATTTCGCGCCCTGGTACATCACGCAGGTGCCGCCTGAATACGCGGTAGTCGCCGACCACGTGGCCGTGCCGCCGCCCACCGCCTTCCACACGGCGGCCTGGCCGGGCACGTCGCCCTGCGTCCACCATTGCGCCTGATAGGTCGTGCCCTGGTAGGTGACCGTCGCACCGGCCGTATAGACCTGGCCTGCCGCCCAGGGCGCGCCCGGCTGCGGCGTGCCGCCATCCGAGCCGCCGCCGTAGTTCGGATCCTGCGTGACGCCCGCGCCCCACTTGCCGTCGAGCTGCTTGAAGATCGTCGCGAACGCGTACGGCTGCTGCGCGACACCCGAGCAGGTCGGCGACGCAGACGTGCCGCCGGACGCGCACGCCTGGTCGCGGCCGACCGACCAGTTGCCGAAGAAGCCGTAGCCGTTGCCGACCGCCGCGTTCAGCACGCTTTGCGCATTCGCGAGCGTGAAGGTTTCGCCCTGCACGTCGTTCACGCCGATCATCGGCGTGACGCCGACCATCTGCCAGAGCTGGGCATTGGTCTTCGGCTGGCCCGCCGACTTGAAGGCCGTATCGAGTTGCGAGTACAGCGCCTGCGCGGCACTGATCGCGGCCGCGCCCATGTCGAGGTTCGCGGGGCCGTAATCCATCGCCATCACGTTCACCGCATCGAACACGGTCTGGTTCGAGATCGCCGCGTTGACGACGTTCAGGCCGTCCTGCGTGAGCCCGGTCGGCATCGTCGGCAGCGTCAGCGTGACGTGCAGCGGCTTGCCTTTCGCCGCATAGCTTGCCTGCAGTTGCGTGACCGCCTGGAAGTTGCGCGCGACCGCGGCCGTATCCAGCTGCGACACCCCCTCGATGTCGAAGTCGACATGCGTGAGGCCGTACGTGTCGATCACCGTCTGGTACGCGCTCGCCAGCGCGGGGACCGTCGTGCACGCCTGCATCAGCGGCGTGCCGTTCGCACCGCCGAACGACACGGCGACTTCGCCGCCTTTCGCGCGATAGCTCGCGATCGACGTCGACAGTGCGGTCAGCAGGCCGCCGCTCGCGCCGTTGCCGATCGGCTGCACGCCGCCCCACGACGGCACGCAACCGTTGCCCGCGACCACGAACGCGAGCGTGAACTGCTGGATGCCTTGCCGGACGCCGATCTGGTCGACGAGCGGCGTCGGATAAAGCGTCACGTCGACATAAGGCGCATAGACGCCTGCACCCTGGGACACGCTCGCCACGGCAAGAAGGCAACCCGCTGCAAATGCGCGCGGGATGAAACGCGGCAACACATTGTTGTTCATTGTGTTCTCCAAGTGGAAGAGGGATACGCTGGCCCGCGTATCGCCGCCGGTCGGGCGACCGGGCATGCCCGGCCGACGGCGTGCCCATCTTGGAGGATTCGCATCGAATAGTGAATAGTCAGGAGTTCTTTTTGTTATTTGATTCCCGATACGTAACGATCTTGCCGATTCGACACAGTTCCGGAACGTGTGACGCGGGTGATTTTCCCGATCGATCGGGTGAGTGAGTCTCGACGCACTTCGCTCGACGCACTTCGCTCGTCGCGCTTCAAGCCGAGGGCGGCTGCGCAAGCGAGCGTGCCAGTGCGACGAAGCGCTCGACGCACACCGACGCGAACGGCTCGTTCCACGACACGATCTGCTCGACCGCGCGCGTGCCGGCGAGCGGCACGTAGACGACGCCCGGACGCTGCAGCGTCGCCGTGAAACCCGGCACGATCGCGATGCCGCGTTCGGCGGCCACCAGTGACACGAGCGTCGTGATCTGTGCGGCGGTCGCGCCGATCCGCGGCGCGAATCCGGCTTGCGCACACAGGTCGTCCAGTGCAGCGGTCAATGCCGAGCCGTAACCGGGCGGAAAGGTGACGAAGGTTGCGTTCGCAAGCTCCGCAATGTCGACGCTTGCACGGCTCGCGAGCGGATCGCCGGCCGGCACGGCCGCGACGAGCGGTTCGCGCGACACGACGAGCGACGCCACCGCTACGCCAGGCGCACCGTTCCACGCCCAGCCGAAACCGATGTCCATCGCGCCGTCCGCGATCTGCTGGCGCTGGCTGGCGGTCGCCGCCTCGCGGAACGCGAGTTCGACGTCGGGCATCGTGCGGCTCGCGACGCGGATGACGTCCGGGAACGTGTCGGACATCGGAATCGAGCTCGCATAGCCGATCACGATCCGCCCGGCGATGCCTTGCGCGATCTTGCGCGCGCTCGCTTCGGCCTCGGCGGCCGCGCTGACGACGTTGCGCGCATGCTCGAGGAACGCGGCGCCTTCCGGCGTCAGCCGCACCGCACGCGTCGAACGTTCGAACAGCCGGACGCCGAGCTCGCTTTCGAGGGCGGCGATATGGCGCGTCAGCGGCGGCTGCGCGACCCGCAGGCGCAACGCCGCACGGCCGAAGTGCAGTTCGTCGGCGACGACCACGAAATAGCGGAGGCGGCGCAGGTCGAGCATTGTTGTCGTTCCGGTATCAATGGCGTTGAAAACGGTATTGGCGTGCACGCGGCGCACTCGTCAGACTGTCGGCATCGACGACCAGGCAGCTCCGATGAACGACAGGACCACGCGCATCGCGTTCTTTCTCTGCGGCTTCGCCGCGTTTCTCAATCTGTATTCGACGCAGGGCATCCTGCACGAACTCGCTGCCACCTTCGGCGTCAGCGCCGAGCGTGCCGGGCAGGGCGTGAGCGCCACCACGACGGCCGTCGCCATTATCGCGCCGTTCGTCGGCGTGCTGGCTGCACGCATCGAGCGGCGCGTCGCGATCTCGCTCGCGGCGGTGGCCGTCGCGCTGCCGGTCGTGTGGTCCGCGCAGGCGGGCAGTTTCGCGTCGTTTCTCGGCGCGCGCTTTGCGGCCGGTCTCGTCATGCCGTTCGTCTTCGCGCTGTCGATCGCCTATATCGCCGAGCGCTTCGATCGCGGCACGTCGGCCGAGATCAGCGCGCTGTTCGTCGCCGGCACGACGCTCGGCGGTTTCGCCGGCCGCTTCGCGACCAACCTGATGACGTCGATGTGGGGCTGGCGGCATGCGCTCGACGTCGTCGCGGCGCTGTGTCTCGTCACTGGGGTCGCGATCTACGCGAGCCTACCGGCGTCCGGTGTGATCGCTCGGCGCGCCGACCACGATACGGATGCCGATGCGGGATCGTCGTGGCGCATCGTCACGCGCGGCCCGGTGCTCGCATCGTTCGCGATCGGCGCATGCGTGCTCGCGTCGCAGGTCGCGACGTTCACGTTCGTCGGCCTGCGCCTGGCCCGTGCGCCGTTCGGCTTCGGCACGGTCGGGATCGGCGCGATCTATGCGGTGTTTCTGGTGGCGGTGGTCGTGACGCCGCTGGCAGGACGCCTCGCCCGGCATCGCGGCCCGCGCGCGCCGGGGCTGGCCGCGGCCGCGCTCGCAATCAGCGGGGCGCTGCTGACGCTGTCCGACAACGTGCCGGTGATCCTCGCCGGCCTTGCGCTCAGCTCGACCGCCGTGTTCGTCGAACAGGCGTCGGCCAACACGTTCATCTCGCAGGCGGCGTCGAGCGCGCGCTCGACGGCGATCGGCATCTACCTGTCCTGCTATTACTTCGGCGGCAGCCTCGGCTCGATCCTGCCGGTGCCCGGCTGGCATCGGTGGGGATGGGCCGGCTGCGTCGCATTCGTGGTCGCGGCACAGGCCATCGTCGGCGTGCTCGTGTATCGGTTCTGGCACGCCGACGGCGCAGCCGGCACCGCGCAGGCCGACGCACGCAGCGTCACGCCGGTGCGCTAACCGGGTTCAGCGATACCAGCGCGGCGTATAGACCCACTCGCGCGCGTTGCCGATCGCGAAGCGCCGCGTCGTCGACGAGCCGACGATCACCATCGTGCGCATGTCGACCTGGTCGCTGCGTAGCGCGCCGAGCGTCGTCGTCGTGAGCGTCGCACCCGGCCGGCCGATGTCGCGGCCGAGCACGACCACCGTATCGGGCGTGCGGTGCGTGCGCATGACATCGAGCGCGCGATCGAGTTGCCACGGACGTGCGCGCGAGATCGGGTTGTAGAACGCCATCACCAGATCGGCCTGCGCCGCATGTCGCAGGCGCGTCTCGATCACCTCCCACGGTTTCAGGTTGTCCGACAACGAGATCGCGCAGAAATCATGGCCGAGCGGCGCACCGGCCTGCGCGGCCGTCGCGAGCGACGCCGAGATACCGGGCTCCACGCGCAGGTCGACCGTCGCCCAGTGCGGATCGCG
>NZ_JAAGPG010000254.1:0-11975 GCF_017104665.1 Burkholderia sp. Se-20378
TCGCCGGCTGCGCGAGCACGCCGCCGTCGGCCAGCGCGCCGACCGGTGCGGCGCTGCAGACCGCCGCAACGCACGCTCACCATGGCCGCTTCGCGGTGCAGTACGACGACCGTCTCGGCAAGCAGCAGAACGTGTACGGCAACTTCGACTGGCAGGAGCACGGCGACGACGTGTCGCTCGAGCTGCGCAGCCCGCTCGGCCAGACGCTCGCGGTCGTGAAGTCGACGCCGCAGGCGGCATCGCTCGAATTGCCGAACCGTCCGACGCAATATGCGCCGGACGTCGGCGACCTGATGCAGAAAACGCTCGGCTTCGAACTGCCGCTCGCGGGCCTGCGCTACTGGCTGCTACCGGCAGCCGCGCCCGCCACGCCCGCGGAGACGGTGCGCGATCCGGCCGACGGTACGCGCGTCAAGCAGATCCGCCAGGACGGCTGGACGATCGACTACCTTGCCTACGCGGATGCCCCGGCCACGGGCGTCAAACGCGTCAACCTCGTGCGCGCGACACCGCCGCTCGACATCAAGCTCGTGCTCGATCAGTGAGCACCCGCCTAGCCCAGACCTACGCATGACCGATTCGACCCGCTCGCTGCGCAATTGCCTTGCGCCCGCGAAACTCAACCTGTTCCTGCACATCACCGGCCGCCGTCCGAACGGCTATCACGATCTGCAGAGCGTGTTCCAGTTGCTGAACTGGGGCGACACGCTGCACTTCACGCTGCGCGACGACGGTCGCGTCGCACGCGTCACCGACGTGCCCGGCGTGCCCGAGGAAAGCGATCTTGTCGTGCGCGCGGCCAACCTGCTGAAAGCGCATACGGGCACCGCGCACGGTGTCGACATCGAGATCGACAAGTGCCTGCCGATGGGAGCCGGCCTCGGCGGCGGCAGCTCCGACGCGGCCACGACGCTGCTCGCGCTGAACCGCCTGTGGCAACTCGACCTGCCGCGCGCCGAACTCCAGTCGCTCGCGGTAAAACTCGGCGCGGACGTCCCGTTTTTTATTTTTGGAAAAAATGCGTTCGCAGAGGGTATCGGAGAAGAATTAGCTGAGGTACAATTGCCGACTCGCTGGTTCTTGGTTGTAACGCCCCGCGTTCACGTCCCAACCGCTGAAATATTTTCAGATGAGTTGTTGACAAGAGATTCGAAGCGCGTCACAATTACGGACTTTCTTGCACAGCAAAACAGCGACGCGGGATGGCCAGATAGTTTCGGTCGGAACGATATGCAGCAAGTTGTGACAAGTAAGTACGCGGAAGTTGCGCAGGTGGTCAAATGGTTGTATGATGTGACCCCCGCGAGGATGACCGGCTCCGGAGCAAGCGTGTTTGCAGCGTTTCATAGCAAGCATGAGGCAGAAGCGGCGCAAGCCAAGCTGCCCACCGGTTGGAACGGTGCAGTTGCCGAGAGCCTGAACGAGCATCCGCTCTTCGCTTTCGCGTCATGAAGTTTTACTTTGCCGAACGGCCTACACAAGTTCGGTGAAGTTATCAGTTAAGTGTAGGGGAGTCGCCAAGTTGGTCAAGGCACCGGATTTTGATTCCGGCATGCGAGGGTTCGAGTCCTTCCTCCCCTGCCAAAAATTTTTCCCGCATTTCCCGCCCAAGCCTGAAGCAGGTGCACGATGAGCAGCCACAGCCATGATGGCCTGATGGTCTTTACTGGCAACGCGAATCCCGCGCTCGCCCAGGAAGTCGTCAATATCCTTGGAATTCCCCTCGGCAAAGCAATGGTCAGCCGTTTCTCCGACGGCGAGATCCAGGTCGAGATCCAGGAAAACGTGCGCGGCAAGGACGTCTTCGTCCTGCAATCCACGTGCGCGCCGACGAACGACAACCTGATGGAACTGATGATCATGGTCGATGCGCTGAAGCGCGCATCCGCTGGCCGGATCACTGCTGCCATCCCCTACTTCGGCTACGCCCGTCAGGATCGCCGCCCGCGTTCGGCGCGTGTCGCGATCTCGGCGAAGGTCGTCGCGAACATGCTGGAAATCGCCGGCGTCGAGCGGATCATCACGATGGATCTGCACGCCGACCAGATTCAGGGCTTCTTCGACATCCCGGTCGACAACATCTACGCAACGCCGATCCTGCTGGGTGACCTGCGCAAGCAGAACTACTCGGATCTGCTCGTCGTGTCGCCGGACGTCGGCGGCGTGGTGCGTGCCCGGGCACTCGCGAAACAGCTCAACTGCGATCTCGCGATCATCGACAAGCGTCGCCCGAAGGCGAACGTCTCCGAAGTGATGAACATCATCGGTGAAGTCGAAGGCCGCACCTGCGTGATCATGGACGACATGGTCGATACGGCAGGCACGCTCTGCAAGGCCGCGCAAGTGCTGAAGGAACGCGGCGCAAAGCAGGTCTTCGCGTACGCAACGCACCCGGTGCTGTCGGGTGGCGCTGGTGATCGTATCGCCGCATCGGCGCTCGACGAACTGGTCGTCACCGATACGATCCCGCTGTCCGCCGAATCGCTCGGCTGCTCGAAGATCCGTGCGTTGACGAGCGCGAGCCTGCTGGCCGAAACGTTCTCGCGGATCCGCCGCGGCGACTCGGTGATGTCGCTGTTCGCGGAATCCTGATCGCGAATCGACTGAACAAAGCATGCGCAGAAAGCGAAGCGGCAACGCTTCGCTTTTTGCACAATCGGACGGGATAGACGAAACCCCGACCGTTTCATCGGGGGCCGCAGTCTGACGGCCCCGTTTTACTGCCTGGTCGCGGGCAGCTATTGGAGAATCACATGAAAGTCGTCGCTTTCGAGCGCCAAGAGCAAGGTACGGGTGCGAGCCGCCGCCTGCGCAACGCTGGTAAGACCACGGGTATCGTTTACGGTGGCGAAGCAGCCCCGCAAAAGATCGAACTCGATCACAACGCCCTGTGGCACGCCCTGAAGAAGGAAGCTTTCCACTCGTCGATCCTCGACCTCGAAGTGGCTGGCCAGTCGCAACAGGTTCTGCTGCGCGACGTGCAATACCACCCGTTCAAGCAACTGGTGCTGCACGTGGACTTCCAACGCGTTGACGCGAAGAAGAAGCTGCACACGAAGGCTCCGCTGCACTTCCTGAACGCGGAAATCAGCCCGGCCGTGAAGCTGTCGAGCGCGATCGTTTCGCACGTCGCGACGGAAATCGAAATCGAGTGCCTGCCGGCTGACCTGCCGGAGTTCCTCGAAGTCGACCTGTCGAAGATCGAAGCGGGTCAATCGCTGCACGCGAAGGACATCACGCTGCCGAAGGGCGTCGTGCTGGTCGCGCACGTCGACGCGGAAAACCCGGTTGTCGCATCGGCGACGGTCCCGGCCGGTGCCGTGTCGGACGCAGCAGAAGGCGAAACGCCGGCTGCCTAAGCGGGCTGCCCACGCGCCCCATCGATCCGTTTCACGAAACGGTCGACGCAACCCGCCGCGGCTTGCCCGGCGGGTTTTTCTTTTTCTGCGCCCAGGCGGCCGTTGCCGCCTTCGAAACGTCATGATCAAACTGATCGTCGGCCTCGGCAATCCCGGGGCGGAATACACCGCGACGCGCCACAACGCCGGCTTCTGGCTGATCGACCAGCTCGCCCGCGAAGCCGGCGCGACGCTGCGCGACGAGCGCCGCTTCCATGGCTTCTACGCGAAAGCGCGCCTGCACGGCGAGGAAGTCCACCTGCTCGAGCCGCAAACCTACATGAACCGCTCCGGCCAGTCGGTCGTCGCGCTCGCGCAATTCTTCAAGATCCTGCCCGACCAGATCCTCGTCGCGCACGACGAGCTCGACCTGCCGCCCGGCACCGTGAAGCTGAAGCTCGGCGGCGGCAGCGGCGGCCACAACGGCCTGAAGGACATCACCGCGCACCTGTCGTCTCAGCAGTACTGGCGGCTGCGGATCGGCATCGGCCATCCGCGCGACCTGATTCCGGAAAGCGCGCGCGCCGGCGCGAAGCCCGACGTCGCGAACTTCGTGCTGAAGCCGCCGCGCCGCGAGGAACAGGACGTGATCGATGCGTCGATCGAACGCGCGCTCGCCGTGATGCCGATGGTCGTCAAGGGCGAACTCGACCGCGCGACGATGCAGCTGCATCGCAACTGACCGCATCGCACCGCTCCGGTGCATCGAGCCGTCCGGCGCCGCCGGGCGGCCCCGCCCGCCCCTCCCTGCTCGCACATGCGGTAATCTGGTCGCTTTGCCCGACAGGAGCCAAGCGGTGAGCCGTTACTGGAGCGACATCGTTCAGCAACTCGTGCCTTACGTGCCGGGCGAGCAGCCCGCGCTCGCACACCCCGTCAAGCTGAACACCAACGAGAATCCCTATCCGCCGTCGCCCCGCGTGGTCGCGGCGATCGCACGCGAACTCGGCGAGACCGGCGACACGCTGCGCCGCTATCCCGACCCGGTTGCGCGCGCGCTGCGCGAGACGGTCGCGGCCCATCACCGCATCAAGCCCGAGCAGGTGTTCGTCGGCAACGGCTCCGACGAGGTGCTCGCGCACACGTTCCAGGCGCTGCTCAAGCACGACCGGCCGCTGCGCTTCCCCGACATCACCTACAGCTTCTATCCGACCTATGCGCGCCTGTACGGCGTCCAGACGTCGATCGTCCCGCTCGCGGAAGACTTCTCGATCCGCGTCGACGACTATCTCGACGATGCCGGCGGCGTGCTGTTCCCGAACCCGAACGCGCCGACCGGGCGCGCACTGCCGCTCACGGACGTCGAGCGGATCGTGGCCGCGAATCCGTCGTCGGTCGTCGTGATCGACGAAGCCTATGTCGACTTCGGCGCGCAGTCCGCGATTACGCTGATCGACCGCTACCCGAACCTGCTCGTCGTGCACACGACGTCGAAGGCGCGCTCGCTGGCGGGCATGCGCGTCGGCTTCGCGTTCGGCGATGCGGCGCTGATCGACGCACTGAACCGCGTGAAGGACAGCTTCAACTCGTACCCGCTCGATCGGCTCGCACAGGTCGCCGCGCAGGCCGCGTACGAAGACACCGATTATTTCAACGCAACCTGCCGGCGCGTGATCGACAGCCGGACGCGTCTCACGCACGCACTCGACGCGCTCGGCTTCGACATCGTGCCGTCAGCCGCGAATTTCGTGTTCGCGCGCCATCCCGCACACGACGCGGGTGCGATTGCGGCAAAGCTGAAGGAACGGGAAATTTTCGTGCGGCACTTCCGGCTGCCGCAGATTGACCAGCATCTGCGCATCACCATCGGCACGGACGCCGAATGCGATGCGCTCGTCGCGGCGTTGCGCGAGCTGCTGTGAAATGAAGGAACCGGCGCCAGGCGGCGCCGATCCGGATGCGTGACGGGTGCGCCCGAGCTCTCGAGCGCGCGCGTCACCGCGGGGTCACGACGCGTCGTCGCCCTTCGCGGCGGTCAACGCGTGATACTTCTCCATCAATTGCGCGTGCGATTCGTCATGCTGCGGATCGCGCGGAATGCATTCGACCGGACACACCTGCTGGCACTGCGGTTCGTCGAAATGGCCGACGCACTCGGTGCACTTGTTCGGGTCGATCACGTAGATGTCCGGGCCCATCGAAATCGCGCCGTTCGGGCACTCGGGCTCGCACACGTCGCAATTGATGCACTCGTCGGTAATCATCAAAGACATACTGATCTCACTTCTTCAGGCCAGCGGCCGGCTTCGCAACGAAACCGGCCGGCGCCGCATTACGCGGCAGGGCCTCCCATCGCAGCGACTTTCTCGGTCAGCCACTTCTCGACGGACGGGAACACGAACTTGCTGACATCGCCGCCCAACTGCGCGATTTCGCGCACGATCGTCCCCGAGATGAACTGGTACTGATCGGACGGCGTCATGAACATCGTCTCGACGTCGGGCAGCAGGTAGCGATTCATCCCCGCCATCTGGAACTCATATTCGAAATCGGACACGGCGCGCAGGCCGCGCACGATCACGCGCGCATTGTTGGTGCGGACGAAATCCTTCAGGAGGCCGGTGAAACTCATCACCTTCACATTCGGATAATGGCCGAGCACCTCGTTCGCAATCGTCAGACGTTCTTCCAGCGAGAAGAACGGCTTTTTCGCGCGGCTGTCGGCAACACCGACCACCAGCGTATCAAAAATGCTCGACGCACGCCGCACGAGGTCTTCGTGCCCGCGCGTCAGCGGATCGAACGTACCGGGATACACGGCGACTACCATGTCGCTCCTCCTGTCATCACGCAAACGGGATGGCAGCCGTGCGATGCGCACGCCGCTGCCGAGATGGGCATGCGTCGCCTTTGCGGCGCGCCGCCTCGTATGGAACGCGCATTATTCATCATTTTCGCGCCGCAGCAAATGATAGTGAACCGCACCGGCCTTGCCGTGCTTCACGACCTCCCAGCCGGCAAGCGCTTCGTGCGCGGCCGGATCGAGCTCCGCCCCCGTCTCGACGTACAGCGCGCCGCCCGCCGCGACGAGCGGCGCCGCCAGCGCAATCGCGCGCTCGAGGACGGCCAGCTCGTCGAACGGCGGATCGAGAAACACGACGTCGAACGCGCCCGGCGTGAGCCCGGCCGCGAGCCGCAACGCGTCCGCTTCCGCGACCTCGACCGCACGCGCGCCGAGCTTGTCCTTGATCGCACGCAGCTGCTGCGCGGCGCGCGGATGGCGCTCGACCATCACGACGCTCGCCGCGCCGCGCGACGCGGCCTCGAAACCGAGCGCGCCGGTGCCTGCGAACAGGTCGAGGCAGCGCCGGCCTTCGAGATCCTGGCCGAGCCAGTTGAACAGCGTCTCGCGCACGCGATCGGGCGTCGGCCGCAGGCCGTCGAGATCGAGCACCGCGAGCGGCGTGCGTTTCCAGTCACCGCCGATGATGCGGATCGTGTGCGGCTTGCCGCGGCCAGAAGGGGCCGCCGGGCGGCCGGGAGAGGAACGGGACATACGGAATATCGACGACGGAGGGACCGGGCGCGCGCGGGGGCGCACCGCTAAACAGGCGCACGTTACCACAGCGGCGGCGCACACTGACGCGAGCGCCCCGCCGCACTGATAAAATGCACGGTTTCGGCCGCCGTGCGTCGCGCCCGCGCGAACGCAGAACGGCCCGTCCGGTGCCCCGCCGCTGGCGGCGGCCCGCCCTCTTCCCGACGTCAGACCATGTTCAGCTTCTTCAAACGATTCAAGAAAACGCAGGAGCCCGATCCGGCGGAATCGCAATCGGCCGACGCGCAGCAAACGGACGAACCGTCCGATGCGCCCGCGTTCGAGGCCCCGCCTGCGGCCGACGTGCCGCAAGCGCCCGCACAACCGGTCGCGCAACCGGCCGCACCGGCCGTCGTGATGACGGTCACGCCGACCAACGACGGCCGCGACGAAGTCGTCGAGACGGTCGAAATCGTCCCGCCGCCGCTGCAGGACGCCACCGCGAAGAAATCGTGGCTCGCGCGCCTGAAAACGGGGCTCGCCAAGACGGGCTCGAGCATCACCGGCGTGTTCGTCAACACGAAGATCGACGAGGATCTGTACGAGGAGCTCGAAACCGCGCTGCTGATGTCCGACGCGGGCGTCGACGCGACCGAGTACCTGCTCGGCGCGCTGCGCGAAAAGGTGCGCACGGGCCGCCTGACCGACCCGCAGCAGGTGAAATCCGCGCTGCACGACCTGCTCGTCGAGTTGCTGACGCCGCTCGAAAAATCGCTGATGCTCGGCCGCGCGCAGCCGCTCGTGATGATGATCACCGGCGTGAACGGTGCGGGCAAGACGACCAGCATCGGCAAGCTCGCGAAGCATCTGCAGAGCTTCGACCAGTCGGTGCTGCTGGCCGCGGGCGACACGTTCCGCGCAGCCGCGCGCGAACAGCTGGCGGTCTGGGGCGAGCGCAACAACGTGACGGTCGTGCAGCAGGAAAGCGGCGATCCGGCCGCGGTGATCTTCGACGCGGTCAGCGCCGCGCGCGCGCGCAAGATCGACGTGATGATGGCCGACACGGCCGGCCGCCTGCCGACGCAGCTCCACCTGATGGAAGAGCTGAAGAAGGTGAAGCGCGTGATCTCGAAGGCGCATGACGGTGCGCCGCACGAAGTGCTGCTGGTGATCGACGCGAACACCGGCCAGAACGCGCTCACGCAGGTCAAGGCATTCGACGACGCGCTCGGCCTCACCGGCCTCATCGTCACGAAGCTCGACGGCACCGCGAAGGGCGGGATTCTCGCCGCGATCGCGCGGCAGCGCCCGGTGCCGGTCTACTTCATCGGCGTCGGCGAGAAGGTCGAGGATCTGCAGCCGTTCAGCGCGGTCGAATTCGCGGACGCGCTGCTCGGCTGAACACCGCCGGCCCGCATCGCACAGGGCGCCTTCGGGCGCCTTTTTTCATGCGCGCCCGGTCGTGCATGCCGGGCGCACCGCGCTCATTCGGCGTCGGGCTGCGCGCCGGGCTCGGCGGCCTTGAACGCATCGAGCGTCGACGCATGGTCGACGATCCGCTGGATCGTCGGATAGCGCGTCGTGTCGATCGAGAAGCGGTTCGCATTGAACACCTGCGGCACGAGGCACACGTCGGCGAGCGTCGGCGTGTCGCCAAAGCACAGCTTGCCGGTGCGCGGATCGCTTGCGAGACGCGTCTCGAGCGTGTCGAAGCCCGCCTCGATCCAGTGCCGGTACCACGCGTTCTTCGCCTCCTCGGGCACCTTCAGCGTGTGCTTCAGGTACTTCAGCACGCGCAGGTTGTTGAGCGGGTGGATTTCGCACGCGATCTGCAGCGCAACTGCGCGCACATACGCGCGATCGACCGGCTGCTTCGGCAGCAGCGCCGGTTCCGGATGGGTTTCCTCGAGATATTCGATGATCGCGAGCGACTGCTGCAGCGTCGCGTCGTCGTCGATCAGCGTCGGCACGACCGCATCCGGATTCAGCGCGCGATACGCATCCTTCAGTTGCTCGCCGCCGTCGCGCAGCATGTGCACGGGGACATAGTCGAACGGCAGCTGCTTCAGGTTCAGGGCGATCCGCACGCGGTACGACGCGGAACTGCGGAAATAGCTGTAAAGCTTCATGGGATGTCTCTCGTAGTCGTATTCGGCCGGCGACGGCACGGGCGCAGCGCAGCCGGCGCGCGCACCGCCGGGAACCAGAGTGTAGCGCGCCGCGCGGCGCGGCCTCGCTTGCGACGGCCGCACCCGTGCGATACTCGGGGCATTCCTCACCGCTCACAGCGCGGCCCGATGCCGGCCGCCCGCCCCACGCCCCGATGACCGCTTCCCACGATCCCGCCGCCGTTCCGTTCCCGTGCGCCCGCTTCATCAAGGAAATCGGCCGCGGCCCGCACGGCGCACGCGCGCTGTCCGCCGAGGACACGTTCGAGCTCTATCGCGCGATGCTCGACGCGCGCGTGTCGGACGTCGAACTCGGCGCGATCCTGATCGCGTATCGGCTGAAGGGCGAATCCGCCGACGAGCTGGCCGCGATGCTCGCCGCCGCGCAGGCGTCGTTCGAGCCGGTGCACGTGCAGGACGCCGCGTTCCGCCCCGTGTCGATCCCGAGCTACAACGGCGCGCGCAAGCAGCCGAACCTCGTGCCGCTGCTCGCGCTGCTGCTCGCGCGCGAAGGCGTGCCGGTGCTCGTGCATGGCGTCGAGCGGGATCCGGGCCGCGTGACGAGCGCCGAAATCTTCTCGGCGCTGTCGCTCGCGCCGTCGACGTCGCACGATGCGATCGAGGACACGCTCGCCGAGCGCCGCGTCGCGTTCGCGTCGATCGAGGTGCTGGCGCCGCGCATTGCCCACCTGCTGTCGATGCGCAGCGTGCTCGGCGTGCGCAACTCGACGCACACGCTCGTGAAGATCCTGCAGCCGTTCGCGCCGGCCGGCCTGCGGCTCGTCAACTACACGCACCCGCCGTATCGCGACAGCCTGGCGCAATTGTTCCGCGACCATCCGGACGCCGCGCTCGGCGGCGCGCTGCTGGCACGCGGCACCGAGGGCGAAGCCGTTGCCGACACGCGGCGCCAGGTGCAGGTCGACTGGCTGCACGACGGCGTGTGCGACACGCTGATCGAGGCCGAACGCTCGTCGACCGATGCGCCGGCCGTCGCGCTGCCGGAATCGCGCGACGCGGCCACGACGGCCGCGTGGACCGACGCCGTATTGCGCGGCGCGGTGCCGGTGCCCGACACGGTCGCCCGGCAGGTCGCGACGATCGTGCAGATCGCCCGCATCGCACGCTGACGGCACGCTCGCGAACCGGCCCCGCTTGCAGGGCATTTGACACGCGAGCGCATCCTGGCATAGAGTTGCCCTCATGCGTTCCTTTCCGAACACCCTCCGAATTACCTCCGGCCGCCTAGCGCGGCCGCTATCGCTACGACTAGCCTAAGGCTTTCGTAGCGCCGTGTGCTGTCCGCACGGTCCCTCCCAGCAGTTCCTCGCAGTACCCCTCTCGTAGTTTTTACAACCCGAAGTCGTCAGCATTCGTCCGTCTATCCGTCGGCCGATTCGCGAAGATCATCCGCATCCGCAGCGCGTTCACGTGCCGCGGAGCGAGGCAGCGCCAACCGTCGCCCATGCCGCCCGTCTTCGCTCGCGACTTGAGACCCGAGGTCCAGAAGATGCAGCGCAATCCGCAAGACAAGTACCGTCCGTTCGAGCCCGTCCGCCTCAATGGCCGCAAATGGCCGTCGCGCACCATCGAGCGCGCGCCCGTCTGGATGAGCACCGACCTGCGCGACGGCAACCAGTCGCTGATCGAGCCGATGAGCATCGAGCAGAAGCTCGAATTCTTCGAGATGCTGGTCGCGATCGGGTTCAAGGAGATCGAAGTCGGTTTTCCGTCGGCGTCGCAAACCGACTTCGATTTCGTGCGCAAGCTGATCGACGACAAGCGGATTCCCGACGACGTGACGATCGAAGTGCTCGTGCAGGCGCGCGAAGACCTGATCGCCCGCACGTTCGACGCGCTCGAAGGCGTGCCGCGCGCGATCGTGCACCTGTACAACGCGGTGTGCCCGTCGTTCCGCCGCATCGTGTTCGGGATGTCGAAGGCCGACGTGAAGGCGCTCGCGATCGACGGCACGCGCATCATCAAGGAACACTGCGCCGCGCGCCCCGACACGCAGTGGACCTTCCAGTACTCGCCGGAAACCTTCAGCATGACCGAGCTGACGTTCGCGCGCGAAATCTGCGACGCGGTCGCTCAGACCTGGCGCCCGACCCGCGATCACAAGATGATCGTCAACCTGCCGGCCACCGTCGAAGCCGCGGGCCCGAACGTGTTCGCCGACCAGATCGAGTGGATGGACCGCAACCTCGCGTATCGCGACAGCATCGTGCTGTCCGTGCATCCGCACAACGATCGCGGCACCGCGGTCGCGGCAGCCGAACTCGCGCTGCTCGCGGGCGCCGACCGCATCGAAGGCTGCCTGTTCGGCAATGGCGAACGCACCGGCAACGTCGATCTCGTCACGCTCGCGCTGAATCTCTACACGCAGGGCATCGATCCGGGCCTCGATTTCTCCGACATCGACGCCGTGCGCCGCGTCGTCGAACGCTGCAACCAGATTCCGGTACATCCGCGCCATCCGTACGCGGGCGACCTCGTGTTCACCGCGTTTTCGGGCTCGCACCAGGACGCGATTCGCAAGGGCTTCGCGCAGCAGCGCCCCGACGCGGCCTGGGAAGTGCCGTACCTGCCGATCGACCCGGCCGACCTCGGCCGCAGCTATGACGCGGTGATCCGCGTGAACAGCCAGTCCGGCAAGGGCGGTGCGACATTCCTGCTCGAACGCGGGATGGGCTTCACGCCGACGCGCCGCGTGCAGATCGAATTCAGCCATGCGGTGCAGTCGCTCGCGGACACGTCCGGCGAGGAAGTGACGGGTGACGCGATCTGCACGTTGTTCGCGCGCGAATTCTTCGATACCGACGGGCCGGCCGCGCGCCACGGCAACGGCGCGCGCTGGCAGAACCGCGAGATCGCGGCAGCGCCCGCGGCGGACACGACGCCTGATGAGGCCGTGCGACGTTTCGCCGC
>NZ_JAAGPG010000255.1:0-12040 GCF_017104665.1 Burkholderia sp. Se-20378
GGCGGGGGGGGGGCGTGGGGTCTGGGGGGGGGGGTGGGGGGGGCCGGGTTGGGGACGGGGAGCGGGGGGTGGCGGGGCGCGGCGGGAGGGGGGGGGGGGGGGGGGGGGTGGGGGGCACGGAATGTGCCGCGCGGCGTCAGTGAGGTGAGCCGATACGGGAGCGGGGAACAGCGGTGGCGTCGTCGGATTCGGCGTCGTCGCGTTCGTCGGGCGCCGGATCGTCGCGTTCCGCGAGTACTGCGTCGGCTTCGGCTGCGGCTCGTGCGGCACGTATCGCGGTGCAGCGCTGAGCGTGCCGGATGTCCGACAGTATTCTCAAGAGCCGCATGGTTCTGCTTTTCATTCTGTTCTCCCGCCAGTGCGCCTCTCGCGAAGCGGATGCGCTTCCTGCAACCAGTGTAGGACGCGTTCGCGTGACTGGCGGGAGAATGTGGCGTGCAGGCCGCACGCCGAGGGATATTACTTACTGCGCGGCGGCGACGCCCTGCGCCTGCAGCGCTTCTTCGCGGCGCTCTTCTGCACAACGCTGGTGCTGACGCGACAGGCGGTTCATCAGCGGCAGCAGCAGCAGCGCGAGCACCATGCCGATCGCGGCGAGCCAGCCGAGCTTCTCGAACAGCGACAGGTACAGCGGCAGCGATTCGGTGGCCGGCAGATCGTGCGACGGCATCTGCGCGAAGTTCGCGACGACGCTGCCCAGATACTGCGACACGCCCGTCGCGACGAAGTACGCACCCATCATGAAGCCGCTCATGCGCGCCGGCACGTAGCGGGCGATCATCGCGAGGCCGAGGCCGCTCACCAGCAGTTCGCCGAGCGAGTAGAGGCCGTAGCCCCACACCATGAACCACGACGACACGCGGCCGTCGATCGCGTAGCGGCCGCTGATCGTGAACACCAGGTAGCCCGCGGCCACTGCGCCGAAGCCGAGCGCGTATTTCGCGGCGACCGGCAGGTCACGGCCGCTTTTCGCGACGGCGTTGTAGACCCACACGAGCACCGGGCTCAGCAGCATGATCCAGATCGGGTTCAGCGCCTGGAACTGCGCGGCACTCCACGTGAACAGCGTCGTGTCGAACAGCATGAAGCGCGGATCGACGTTGCGCAGCGCGAACAGCGTCAGCGACGTCGACATCTGCACGTAGAAGATGAAGAACAGGATCACCTGGCCGATCAGCACGAGCGCCGCGATCAGGCCGGCACGCTCCGAGCGCTCCGACTTCGCGATCATGTACGCGAAGATCGCGAGGATCGCGAACGCGGCCGTCCACACGCTGGCGACGGCGAGCTGCTTGTGCTGCAGCACGTACAGCGTGATCAGCGCGAGCCCGACGCCGCCCAGCGCGACCGCGCCGAGGCGCTTCCAGCGAACCGGCTGGTCGTCCGGCAGCGAGCCGACGTGCGCGAGCGTGCGATGCATCAGCATGAAGTTGAGGATCGCGAGCAGCATGCCGCCGCAGCAGACCGCGAACGCGGCGTGCCAGCCCCAGTGATCCTTGATCCACGGCGTCGCGAGCATCGACACCGTCGAGCCGATGTTGACCGCCATGTAGTAGATCGTGAACGCGCTGTCGATGCGCGCGTCGTCGCCTTCATAGATGCGGCGCACGAGGTTGGCCGCGTTGGCCTTGAACAGGCCGTTGCCGACGACGATCACGCCGAGCGACGCGTACATGTACGTCAGCTGATCGTTCGGTACCGACAGCATCAGGTAGCCGGCGCACAGCACGGACGCGCCGATGATCATCGTGCGACGGGCGCCGAGCACCTTGTCGCCGATCCAGCCGCCGATCGACGGTGCCGCATAGACGAGTGCGGTGAACGCACCCCAGGTCAGGTTCGCATGGCTGTCGGTGAAACCGAGCCGGTCGACCATGAAGAGGACCAGGAGCGCGGCCATGCCGTAGTAGCCGAAGCGCTCCCACATTTCGATGAGGAAGACCGTCGTGAACGATCGGGTTTGTGAAACAGGTGGTTGCATCATCAATCTCGTTTGAAACGGACGGCACGGATCGCGCGTCGTCTAGGGGTCGAACTGGCGCCGGTGCACAATGGGCCGGGTAGGCTTCGTGCTGGCGATGGAACAGTCGGGCGGTTAGCCCGGGCCGGGGTCTGACTCCGCCTGGTGTGGCGGGGAGGGGCCCCGACCGGCGCGCGCATGGTAGCGGCTACCGGTCCGGTGCGTCACGTATCTGCCACCTAGGGAAACTCCCAATGTGGCAGTAGCTTTCAGGAACATTCGTCTCATCATCTAGTTGTAAGCTTTCGCGCCGGCTATCCGAAGATTCCCGGAGAGCCGCTTGCAGCTTGCCTGTGAAGCCGGCGAGTCTGGCAAGATAGCGCGTCATTTCGCTCGCTTCGTGTCCCGTTTAGTGCACCGGGCTCAACACCGAAGACGTGTGCGAACCCGAAGACTAAGCTATATCGTTCTAACTTAGTTATTTTCCATCAAACATTTTTTGACGATCACTTTTCGGCCTGCTATGGTTCCCCCCACTGAAAACTCGCGGTCTGCAGACGCTACCGCCGCACTGGGCAGCAAGATTCGCGCGTTGCGCCAACGACTCAAGCGCACGCTCGACGACACCGCTACCGCCGCGGGGATTTCGAAGCCGTTTCTGTCTCAAGTCGAACGCGGGCTCGCGTCGCCGTCGCTGACATCGTTGGCCGGTATCGCGCACGCGCTCGGTGTGACGGTGCAGTACTTTGTGGATACGCCGAGCGAGGAACGCTCGGTTTGCCGAGGCGAGCAGTTGCGCTTCTTCGGGTTTGCCGATTCGGCGAACCTGTTCGCGCGGCTGACGAACGTATCCGAAGGGCGCCAGCTGGAGGCGATCCTCGTGAGGATGCCGCCGGGGCAGAAGCGGTCGGAGGTGACGACACATGCAGGAGAGGAGTTCCTGTATGTGATTGAAGGGGAAGTGTCGCTGACGCTGGAAGGCAAGACGTTCGTCCTGCAGGCCGGCGACAGCTCGCACTATCAGTCGACGGTCCCGCACAGCTGGGTCAACACCGCGAAGATCGAGTCGGTGGTGGTCTGGGTCGGTACACCGAGGCTGTTCTAACGCACAGGTATTCCTTCGTTTCGAAGACGGAATGCCTGTCGAAAGAAACGTAAGGAATACTAAAATGCAATACGAGAATCACGGGCCTCCTCAATCGCTGCACCCGTCAGCGTCTCAAGCGTAATCCGCGGCATCCGCCGCGCGACGCTCACCGAACAACCCTTCTCAAGACAGCCACGATGAAATCCTTGCATGCCATGTCGGCCGTGCTGGCCGCGCTCGCCCTGACGCCTGCCGCTCACGCCGTTACCGTTCCGTCGAACGTCGCGCTCGCTCCTCAACAGGACCTGACGCGACAGGTGCCCGCCGAGGTCGAATCGCTCGACCCCGCGCACATCGAGTCGTGGACCGGCAACACGATCGGCCTCGACCTGTTCGAAGGGCTGGCCCGCATCGATGCAGCCGGCCAGGTCGTGCCGGGTGTCGCGCTGTCGTGGGAACACAAGACGCCGACGACGTGGATCTTCAAGCTTCGCCGTGACGCGAAGTGGAGCAACGGCCAGCCGGTGACGGCCGCCGATTTCGTCTATTCGTGGCAGCGCCTCGTCGATCCGAAGACGGGCTCGAAATACACGATCCTCGTCGAGTTCGTGAAGAACTCGAAGGACATCATCGCGGGCAAGGCCGCGCCGTCGACGCTCGGCGTGCGCGCCGTCGATCCGTACACGCTCGAGGTGACGACCGACGTGCCCGTCGCGTTCTTCCCCGAGCTGACCGCCATGGCGCCGCTCGTGCCGGTGAACAAGGACGTCGTCGCGAAGTTCGGCGACGCGTGGACGCGCCCGGGCAACATCGTCAGCAACGGCGCATACCAGCTCGTCGACTGGCAGCCGAACAACCGCATCGTCGTGACGAAGGATGCGAAGTACTGGAACGCGTCGAAGGTCGTGATCAACAAGGTCACGTTCCTGCCGATCGAAAGTGACGAAACGGCGATGCGCATGTACCAGGCCGGCCAGATCGACTACAGCTACTCGATCCCGTCGGGCATCTTCCAGCAGGTCAGCAAGCAGTTCGGCGGCGAACTCCGCCCGGGCCTGCAGCTCGCCACCTACTACTACTACCTGAACAACAGCGACCCGGCGCTGAAGGACAAGCGCGTGCGCCAGGCGCTGTCGATGGTGATCGATCGCGACGTGCTGACGTCGAAGCTCACGCAGGCCGGCGAGAAGCCGATGTACGGCCTGATGCCGAACGGCACGAAGGGCGTGCAGCCGTTCACGCCGGAATGGGCGTCGTGGCCGATGGCCAAGCGCATCGAGGCCGCGAAGGGCCTGCTGAAGCAGGCCGGCTACTCGGACGCGAAGCCGCTGTCGTTCACGCTGACGTACAACACCAACGACCTGCACAAGAAGGTCGCGTTGTTTACCGCGTCGGAATGGCGCACGAAGCTCGGCATCAACACGAAGCTCGAGAACGTCGAGTTCAAGGTGCTGATGAAGGAGCGGCATGACGGCAAGGTGCAGATCGCGCGCGACGGCTGGTTCGCCGACTACAACGACGCGATGACCTTCTTCGACCTGATCCGCTGCGGCAGCTCGCAGAACACCGTCGGCTATTGCAACAAGCAGGTCGACACGTACGTCGAAGACGGCAACCAGAAGCTCGACGACAAGTCGCGCGCCGCGCTGCTCACACAGGCGCACGACACGGCGATGAACGACACGCCGATGGTGCCGCTGTTCCAGTACTCGGCGGACCGTCTCGTGAAGCCCTACGTGGGCGGCTACTCGCTGAAGAACGTGATCGACATGCGTGCTTCGCAGGACATGTACCTGATCAAGCACTGAGCGGAGCGATCATGCTGGCCTACGCACTGAGGCGCACGTTGTGGGCGGTGCCGACGATCCTCGCGGTCGTCACCGTCTGCTACCTGCTCCTGCATTTCACGCCCGGCGGCCCGTTCGATACGGAGAAGCAGCTGTCCGCGGCAACGCTCGCGAACCTGAACGCGAAGTATCACCTCGACGAGCCGCTGTGGAAGCAGTACCTGATGTACCTGAACGCGCTGCTGCACGGCGATCTCGGCCCGTCGTTCCGTTACGTCGACTGGTCCGTGAACGATCTCGTGAAGAAGGCGCTGCCCGTGAGCCTCGGCGTGGGCGGCGTGTCGATCCCGATCTCGATCGGGTGCGGCGTGCTGCTCGGCACCGTCGCGGCCGTGCGCCGCGACAGCTTCATCGACCGCTTCGTGATGCTGATCGGCAACTTCGGCAACGTCATCCCGCCGTTCGTGCTCGGCCCCGTGCTGGTCTGGATCTTCGCGATCCTGCTGAAGACGTCGTCGGGCAACGGCTGGCTGCCGGCCGGTGGCTGGGGCGACGGCGGCTGGCAGTACCGGCTGCTGCCGATCGTGCTGCTGACCTTCATCAACATGTCGCTGCTCGCACGCGTGATGCGCGGCTCGATGATCGAGACGCTGTCGAGCAACTACATCCGCACCGCGCGCGCGAAGGGCCTGCCGGGCTCGACGATCGTGCTGCGCCACGCGCTGAAGCCCGCGCTGATGCCGGTCGTGTCGCTGTTCGGCACGGTCTGCATCTCGTCGATCACGGCAGCCGTCGTCACCGAATCGGTGTTCGCGCTGCCGGGGCTCGGGCAGCTCGTCGTGAACGGCGCCATCAACCGCGACTACACGCTGGTGCTCGGCCTCGTCGTGCTGACGACCGTCTGCGCGGTGCTGTTCAACCTGCTGGTCGACCTCGCGTACGCGTGGCTCGATCCGCGCATCCGTTATTGATCGAGGCACAGCGATGACTCCGACTACTCCTGTCGTCGGCCTGCCCGTGCAGACCGACTCGCCGCCGCGTTCGCGCTCGCCGCTCGCGCTTGCGATGGCGCGCTTCCTTCACAACCGTGCGGCCGTGTTCAGCCTCGTGCTGCTCGTGCTGATCACGCTCACGTGTTTCGTCGGCCCGTGGCTGCTCGCGGCCGATCCCGCCGCGAGCGACTGGGGCTCGATCAGCCTGCCGCCGACCTGGGCGAACCAGCACTGGTTCGGCACCGACGAGCTCGGCCGCGACCTGCTGGTGCGTACGCTGATCGGCGGCCGCGTGTCGATCGAGGTCGGCCTGCTCGGCACGCTCGTGTCGGGCCTGTTCGGCGTCGCATGGGGCGCCACCGCGGGCTTCGCCGGTGGCCGCGTCGACTCCGTGATGATGCGCATCGTCGACATGATGTACGCGATCCCGTACCTGCTGATCGCGATCCTGATGATGACCCTGTTCGGCCGCTCGTTCATGCTGGTCGTGCTGACCATCAGCGCGTTCTCGTGGATCGACATGGCGCGGGTCGTGCGCGGCCAGACGCTGTCGCTGCGCAACCGCGAGTTCGTCGATGCGGCACGCGCGATCGGCGTGTCGCCGGCGTCGATCGTGCTGCGCCACATCGTGCCGAACCTGCTCGGCGTGGTCGTCGTGTACGCGACGGTCTCGGTGCCGGGCATCGTGCTGACCGAATCGGTGCTGTCGTTCCTCGGCCTCGGCGTGCAGGAACCGATGACGAGCTGGGGCGTGCTGATCCAGGACGGCGCGCAGAAACTGGAATCGATGCCGTGGCTGCTGCTGGCCCCGGCCGTCATGCTGTGCGTGACGCTTTACTGCGTGAACTTCGTCGGCGATGGCCTGCGTGACGCGCTCGACCCGAAGGATCGCTGAGATGGCCGCACTACTTGAAGTCGATAACCTCGGCGTGCGCTTCACGCGCAAGGACGCGCCGCCAGTGGACGCCGTGAGCGGCGTGTCGTTCTCGCTCGAAGCCGGCAAGACGCTCGGCATCGTCGGCGAGTCGGGCTCGGGCAAGAGCCAGACCGTGATGGCGCTGCTCGGCCTGTTGGCCGGCAACGGCACGACGAGCGGCGCCGCGCGCTATCGCGGCGACAACCTGCTCGAGATGGATTCGCGCGCGCTGAACAAGGTGCGCGGCGACCGGATCGCGATGATCTTCCAGGATCCGATGACGTCGCTCAATCCGTTCCTGACGATCGAGCGGCAGATGACCGAGACGCTGCAGCTGCATCGCAAGCTGTCGCGCAAGGAAGCGACGAAGCGCGCGATCGAGGCGCTCGAATCGGTGCGCATCCCCGACGCGGCACGCCGCATCCGCATGTATCCGCACGAGTTCTCGGGCGGCATGCGCCAGCGCGTGATGATCGCGATGGCGCTGCTGTCCGAGCCGGAAATCCTGATCGCCGACGAGCCGACCACCGCGCTCGACGTGACCGTGCAGGCACAGATCATCGACCTGCTGCGCGAGCTGAACCGCGAGCGCGGCACCGCGATCGTGCTGATCACGCACGACATGGGCGTGGTCGCGGGCCTCGCGGACGACGTGATGGTCATGTATGCGGGCCGCACCGTCGAATACGCGCCGGCCGAATCGATTTTCGCGGCGCCGTCGCATCCGTACACGATCGGCTTGCTCAACGCGCTGCCGCGCCTGACCGACGCTGACGATGCGCCGCTCGTCGCGATTCCCGGCAACCCGCCGATGCCCGGCACCGCGCCGGCCGGCTGCGCGTTCGCGAAGCGCTGCACGTATGCGGAAGAACGCTGCGGCGCGGCGCGCCCCGCGCTCGAAACCTATGGCGCCGTGGGCGCGGTGCGCGCGTGCCACCGTCCCGTGGCCGATCTGACGGGAGGTCTGCGATGAGCGTCAATGAACGCCGTAATGCCGGCGCGACGGACGACACGCTGCTGTCCGTCGACGGTCTGAAAGTGCATTTCCGCGTGCCGCTCGGCGGCTATCCGTGGTCGCCGAAGGGCACGCTGCGCGCCGTCGACGGCGTGTCGTTCGACGTGAAGCGCGGCGAGACGGTCGGGCTCGTCGGCGAATCGGGCTGCGGTAAGTCGACGCTCGCACGCGCACTGATCGGCCTCGTGCCGATGACGGCCGGCACGGTGAAATGGCGCGGCGAAGCCGTGACGCCCGATCACCTGCGCGGCACCACGATGCGGCGCGAAGTGCAGATGATCTTCCAGGATCCGCTCGCGTCGCTCGATCCGCGCATGACGATCGAACAGGTCGTCGCGGAGCCGCTCGTCACGCACGAGGGCGGGCTCGGCCGCACCGAGGTGCGCCGCCGTGTCGTCACGATGCTCGAACGCGTCGGCCTGAACGCGCATCACCTGCTGCGTTATCCCCACGAATTTTCCGGCGGGCAGTGCCAGCGCGTCGGCATCGCACGCGCACTGATCGGCGAGCCGAAGCTCGTGATCTGCGACGAACCCGTATCGGCGCTCGACGTGTCGATCCAGGCGCAGATCGTGAACCTGCTGCGCGATCTTCAACGCGAACTGTCGTTGTCCTATCTGTTCGTTGCGCACGATCTGGCGGTGGTGAAGGCCATCAGCCAGCGTGTGCTCGTGATGTATCTCGGCCGCGTGATGGAGTTCGGCACGCGGCATGACGTGTACGGCGTGCCTCAACACCCGTACACGAAGGCGCTGCTCGATGCGGCGCCGACGCCGGAGCCGGCGCGCGAGCGTGCTCGCCGTCCGATGCTGCTGGCGGGCGAGATGCCCTCGCCGCTCAACCCGCCGTCCGGCTGCGCGTTCCGCACGCGCTGCCCGGTCGCGATCGAAGCGTGCGCGCAGGACGTGCCGCTGCCGGAAGTTCGGCAGGGGTCGGCCGCGCGTGTCGCGTGCATCCGCGCGGGTGTGGCGTGAGCTGAAGTGACGCAGCAAACATAACCAAGGCAGGTCAACAGGGGTAGGTGCGGCGCGAACGATCTTCGCGCCGCGGGTACAGGCACGTCCTTAACCGGGCGTGCCGGGGGGCCGGGCGCGGATCGCAACCGGCGTGGACGATATCAACACAAGACGAGAATTACGATGAAAAAACAGAAGACGATCGGGACGGCATCGAAAATGCTGCTTGCATGGGGGCTGCCGGCACTCGCCGGTGTCTCGCTGACGGGCGTCGCACACGCCGACGACGCGGCCCCCGCCCCGCTGACGGTCGCCCAGGCCGCACCGGGCACGACCGTTGCGCAGGCAACGACCCCGAACGCCGTCATCAACGCCGAAGCGAACCAGGCCGTCACGCCGCCCGACGAGCCGTCGGCTCAGTCGCAGTCGAAGGGCTTCATTGCCGACAGCCACCTCAACTTCCTGTTCCGCAACTATGCGGACGTGCTCGACGCCAAGGGCGGGCCGCATCGTCACGCGTGGGTCCAGGGCGCGATGGCGAACTTCGAGTCGGGCTACACGACCGGCCTGATCGGTATCGGTTTCGACGCATCGCTGTATGCGGCGCTGAAGCTCGACGGCGGCCAGGGCGCCGGCAGCATGGTGCACATCGCGAAGGGCGGCGGTGGCGGCAACCAGCTCGCATGGGCCTATCCCGGCATCTACGACGTGAAGGCGCGCATCTCGAACACGGTGGTCAAGTACGGTCTGCAGGCCGTCGACAACCCGTTCATGGAGCAGCACGACAACCGTGCGCTGCCGCCGACGTTTCTCGGTGCGACCCTCGTCAGCAATGAATTCAAGAACGTGATGCTCGAGGCCGGTAGCTTCACGAAGACCGACGCGCGCGGTCACACGACGCTCACCAACCTGACGACGCAATACGGCGGCACGCGCATCAACCGCCTGTCGTATGTCGGCGGCACGTGGGACTACTCGCCGAACGGCGAAGTTGCGCTGTACGCGAACCAGGCCGACGACGTGTGGCACCAGTACTACGCGTCGGTGAAGCACAGCATCGGCAGCCCGCAGACGATCAAGTGGACGGGCTTCGGTAACGTCTACTCGACGCACGACACGGGCGATGCGCTGCAAGGCAAGATCAACAACAACGCATACAGCCTGTCGCTGGCTGCGCAGCACGGCCCGCACGAGCTGCTGCTCGGCTTCCAGCAGGTGCTCGGCGACCAGTTCTTCGACTACCTGAACGAAACGAACGGCATCTTCCTGACCAACTCGATGGACGTCGACTACAACGCGCCGCACGAAAAGTCGCTGCAGCTGCGTTACACGTTCTACGGCAAGGAAGCGGGCCTGCCTGGCTTCAAGGCGATGGTCTGGGGCGTCACGGGCTGGGGTGCGGACGGCAGCGCGGGTGCGGCGAACGACCCGAGCAAGTCGAGCATCTACTGGAGCAACGGCGCGCCGGTGCAGGGCCGTCACCACGAGTTCGGCTTCATCCCGTCGTACACGTTCCAGAGCGGCAAGCTGAAGGACACGAAGGTCACGTTCATCGCGATGTGGCACGCCGGTTCGGCACACTACTCGGACGCGACGAACACCGAGTACCGTCTGGTCGTGAACCTGCCGCTGCACGCGTTCTGATCGAAGGGGGCGCATGCGCCCCCGCATCGCACGGCCGGCCTTCGATCGAAACGATCAGGCCGGCTTGTGCAGCCCTGCGACCGGATCGTTCGCAGCGGGCATGTCTTCCACGAGCGACGTGAGCTGGCGGCCCGTATCGCGCCATGCGTCGAGGCCGCCGCGCAGCGCGAGTGCATCGGTGAAGCCTGCGTCGAGCAGGCGCTTCGCCATCAACGCGGCCGTGAACTCGTTCGGGCACGAGCAGTACACGACGAACTTCTGCGAGAACGGATAGCGCGCGACGATGTCGCCGATCTGGCGTTCGTCCGCGAACTGCGCACCGGGAATCGTGAACGGGTCGAGCTTGCGGTGCTCGGGCGAGCGCACGTCGAGGACCACCGGCGCGGACGTATCGCGCAGCATCGCGTCGAGTTCGTCGACGCCGACCCGCGCGCTCGCGAGCTGGCGGATCAGCGCGCGGCGGCGCATCCAGCGGATCGTCGCATACACCGCGAGCACCGCGACGGCCGCCAGCAGCGCCACGCGGCCGAGCTGGCCCGCACCGGCGAACAGCCAGTCGATCTGGCGGGCGAACATCAGCCCGACCATCAGCCCGACGATCGTCCACAGCGCGGCGCCGAGCGCATCGTAGCCGACGAACGTGCGATAGCGCGTGCCGAACGCGCCGGCCATCGGCACCGACACGAGCGACAGCCCCGGAATGAAGCGCGCGACAGCGAGCACGCGCACGCCGTAGCGGCCGAAGAAGCGTTCGGTTTTCTTCACGCAGCTGTCACGCGACAGCGACAGCCGGCAGATCGTCTTCAGCGTCGTGCCGCCGAAGCGCCGGCCGGCGAGGTACCAGACCGTATCGCCGATCAGTGCGCCGAGCACCGACAGCACGACCACCGTGACCAGTTGCGAGCCGATCATCGCCGGATGCATCGCAGACATCGCGCCGAACAGCACGAGCGTCGGCATCGCGGGCACCGGCAGCCCGATGGCCGCGGCGAGCACGTTGGCGAAGACGAGAAGCGGCCCGTATTGGGCGACGAGGTCACGGAGGAGCATGACGGCTGGCCGAAAAGGAAACGCGTGCGGAAGGCACGCAGATGGGCCGATTATCGGCCTTTTTCAAGTCAGCTGAGGGAATAACGCAAAGCGCCTGACGGCGGCAGGGAGATGTCGGTGAGCCGGCGCTGTGCGCGCGGCTCACCGCTCGGAATCAGGAGGAGGTGCGGGCCAGCGACGCGGCGCCGTGGTTTTCGCCGGGCAGCTCGGCGCCGTGCGAGCGGATCGCCGCGATCAGTTCGGCCGGCGTGATCTCGTAGCGGACTTCGCGGTGGATGCCGGGCTTGCGTTCGTCGATCTCGATCAGCAGCACGCTCTTGCCGTCGCCGGTTGCTTCGAGCCGGAGCGAGCGCAATTCGCGGCCGTCGGCCGGGTCGTGTTCGGTGAGCAGGGTCATTGCCCCGGATGAGCCGGTAGTGCGCATCGAACCTATCCTCGTATCGTGGATGCCGTAGTGGCGAAGATGTCTTTGTTGAATACAGCTTGACGCAGTTTAACGCGAACGGGCCGCAATTCAGAGCATTTTCGTGGAGCGAAATGAGGGCTGAAGCATGGATCCTTCTGATGTTTGAGCCGCGCGGGGCGGGCGTTTGCGGCGAATCGGGCGCCGCCGCGGCCGGCGCCTGACCGCCG